>CAYUZD010000011.1:16200-23815 GCA_964449475.1 uncultured Nitrospirales bacterium | reverse complement strand
GGACAAGCAACTCGAATGGTGCGGCGAAGCCCAGATCTATACTCTCGGCCCGCTCACCACCGACATCGCGCCCGGCTACGACCACATCACGTCCGCCATCGGGGCGGCCATGATCGGCTGGTTTGGAACGGCCATGCTCTGTTACGTCACGCCGAAGGAACACCTCGGCCTGCCCGACAAGAATGACGTCCGGGAAGGCGTCATCACCTACAAAATCGCCGCACACGCCGCCGACCTGGCCAAAGGCCACCCCGGCGCCCAAATCCGCGACAACGCGCTCAGCAAGGCGCGCTTCGAGTTCCGCTGGGAGGACCAGTTCAACCTCGCGCTCGACCCCGACCGCGCGCGCCAGTTCCACGACGAGACCCTGCCCGCCGAAGGCGCCAAGCTCGCGCACTTCTGCTCCATGTGCGGCCCCAAATTCTGCTCCATGGAAATCACCCAGCAAATCCGCGACTACGCGGACAAACTAGGCATCGACGCCGAAGCCGCAAAGAAAAAGGGCATGGGGGAGATGTCGGAGACCTTCAAGAAGGAAGGCAGCGAGATCTACCGCTGATCTCGTAGCGCCGCCGTCCCGGCGGCACCTTCGCGCGACCGATTTATTTTCGCCACGGATGCACGCGGATGAACACAGATGGGGCGCGGGGCACAGGCCCAAGCGAACCCCGCTTGAGCCTGCCACCCGATTCATTCCGCTTCGCGACAAGGTGGATCTCGGGCGTTGGCAGAAAAGAGCTATGAGTCCATTATGTCGGGTCTGAGTCGTGTGCCACGTCTAAGCTGCGCTTAGACGTGAGGGCATGTCGCTATCCTCCTGGGTCCTGATGTGTGGACCCGCGTTAATGTCTCTATAGAGGATGCAATCCTGTTGCCCTGCGACCGCGCGATAGTTCGGTAACCGGAAGGCGTGGGAAACGAAGGGTCGCAGAATTCGTCAAGAATTTACTGGGGAACAGTTTTGTAGCGCCGCCGTCCCGGCGGCAATAAGTCACCCGTGCCCCGCCCCTATTGCCATTCCCGCGAAGGCGGGAATTTCCCGCACGTATCACATCATCGACAGGAAGTCCATTGAAACCTCAACCGGCTGCTGCTTCGTGCGCTCTGTCAGCTTCGCAATTTCCGTGTCCAACGCGTCTCGGTCCGCGAGAAAATCCATCGCGCTGATCACCCACCGATCGCCCCTCTGGACGACGACATACGCCAACATTGGAACGTCCGGCCCCGGACTATTCGAAATGGCGAGCACCTCCCGGTCGCACACATAGAACAGGTCCAGCCGACGCGGTTCCCCGCCAGCTTCCTCGAAACTCTCGAAATACAGGCGATACTTTGGGAGTGCCTCCGCCTCTATCTCTAGGGTTACCGGTACCGCCAGCGTGTCCTCTAACTCATACCCCTCAGAACCAGCAACCGCGTTGTTGAAGCGACGCACAGCGTCCATCGCCCCCGCAATCTGTGGCTCGTAGTTCGCAAATTTCTCCCAGCGTTCGGTTTGGGTCTCCGGCGTTTCTCGGGTCGATGCCGCCTCGCTCTGTTGCGATTCTTGTGGCTGCACCCAGCTGACTTGCCGGAAACCGAGCGAACGCGCGATTTCCCCGATCCTTGTTTCGACCTTATTCCAGTCGATCGGTGCGCTCGGCTGAATAGTGAGCGGCAGATCGGGCTGCACCAATCGCAGCGCCTCCAACTTAGCTCGGACGTTGGCGGTATCGAGTTCCTGGATTGTTCCCTCGAATACCACGTCGCCCACTCTATCCAGGACCGAAAAGTGAATGGCGCTCGTCTCGCCGGGATCGATCATTGTCGCACCAAGATCCCGCTGCGGCGCTGCTTGGCCTGGCTTACGTCCGGTTACCGACCGGCCAGACTCCGCCGTGGTCGGAACACCATGGCCCACGAGGATCCAGAGCTTATCTCGTTCAATCCTTCCGAGAATGTCCGTAACCTGCCCTACCGTGTCGCGATCGGCCCGCTCGTGTTTGAGTACTAGGATGGGTAGTCCTGGGTATTCTGCCGCTCTTCGCTGCAATTCGGCTTCGAGCTCGCTGATCGCTACGAATAGTCCGTCGACATACAATCGATCGTCCCCATCGATTAGAAGTCCAATACTTCCCGATACGACCGAGCCCTGCGGAATCGATGCTGGAACGTTGGCGTTCTCAACTGTACCCTTCGACTCCAAATCTGGTGGGTTTTCGTTAGGGTTGTTGGAATCGCGCTTCGATTCCCGCTCGAACCGCTCCTTTGCCAGTCCGAATCCGTCCGCGCCGAGTTTGTCGAGCGCGTTGCGGATGGCGTCGTTCAGCCGGCCGCCCCAACGGCTGCTACCATCCTGGTCGAATCGAATATCTTCCATGTCGTACGCCGCCACGAGCGGCTCGATGGCGCGCGGATCGCCCAGTTCCCCGAGTGCTTCGGCGGCATAGAGCTGGATCGTGTCATCGGAATCATTCAACGCCGTCACAAGGGCATCCATCGCGCTAGCATCTCGAAGAGTTCCAAGCGAGCGAATCGCGTGAAGCCGCACCTCCGCTACTTGATCGCCCGCGGCGGCGATGAGGGCCGGCGTCGCCGCACGATCGCCGATCGCGCCCAGCGCGGCAACTGCGTGATACCGCACCTCAAGGGCTGCGTCCCGCGTGGAACGAATCAGTTCCGGAACGGCTTCTCGTGCCTTCATCGAGCCAAGATGCTGCGCGGCATCCCGTCGAACATTCGTATTGGAGTGGGAGAGTCCCCGTGCAATGGCGTTCGCGGCCTCCGGCGTACCGATGGCGCGAAGCGCCTCCATGGCGAGGTTGAGCGGTTCCCATGAACCCTCGCCGATCATGATCGATTCCAGCGCCGGGACCGCCCGCGGGTCCTTCAGTTGCCCCAGCGCGCGGATGATCGACGACGAACGCTCGGGATACTCGCCCAGCGCCTCGATCAGCGGAGGCACCGCAACTTCACCGAATCGCGCCGCTACGTCGTAGCTTTCCGCCAGCACGTGTAGTTTGACCAAATCGGCAGGTTCGTTGGGTTGCAACCCAAGCTTAAGCATCCCCGCAGCGATGCGTTGCGAAGAGCCCGCGCCGGTTTGACTGTACTTACCAGCCAGCAACTGCCTCCCGAGAGCGGATATAACCCTGACATCATCGCCGTATTTCTCTACAATGAATTGCAAACCATCGCCTGAAAGCGGTACCGACCCCGCCTCAATCGAACTCGCAAACGTCTCATACGCCTCCTGCGACTCGGAGTAGGCCAACGCCAGGAGGGATCCTTCGGCGATTTTGGGATCGGGATTTGTGAGGCCGGATTTCAACATCGCGAGAGGTTCAGGATTAGACGCCAGTTTGGCGAGCGTACCCACGGCGACCCAGCGCGCACTCAGGCCCTCGTAATTCAGCCCTGAAATTAGCGCGCCAACTGCGTCCGGTGTCCCAATGCGACCCAGCACGAAGTAGGCGCAGCTGCGTGCGATCAGATCGTCCTCGAGCGCGATTCGCAATATGCCGAATACGGCGATTTGGTCTTTCATTTGGGCAATGGCGTCTGCGGCGGCTACGCGAACCGGCGTTTCCGTTGAATGAAACTCCGAAGGTTGTCGCGGCGAAACCCTTCCTCGCCTGAGAGACGTGAAGAGATACGGAATCGCCTTTGGATCTCCGATTTCACCTAGCGCTGTTGCGGCTGCGGTGCGTACCTGCTCCTCATCTTCCGACTTTGAAAGCAGCGAATCGATGAGATATGGAACGTAAACGCGATCCTTCGTGCGACCAGCCTGTTGAGCGGCGATCGTCCGAAGCCAAGGGTCTTCCGCTCGGACAAGTTCTTCGATGATCGAATCTTTCAACTGCCCAGTTGTCATCGTGACAACTTCGGATTCACCCACGGTGACTACCTGAAGGCCGCGGCGAGGCTCATCTCTGGGATCCGTTTGGGATGCATCATCCACGGCGTCCGCCAAAGCTTCGGTCTTTGCGGGTTTTTCGTACGTTGATTCCTTGCGCTGCGCGGCGATCACGAGGATTGCGGTCAATCCGATGACCAACAGCGACACCACGGCCACCACCCCTGCGCGGCCCAGTTTCACCGGCAGTTCTGTGTCCAGAATCCGCGCGATGCGGCGGCGCAGGCGCGACGGCTTGTCGACCGCGGTCAACGCTGCCAGCGGCGGCTTGCCGGTCGCGTACTCGCCGGATTCGAGCAGCAGCCGCGCGTAGTCCTGCGGCGCGCCGCCGTGCCGGAGCACGAGTTCGTCGCAACAATGCTCGCGCGCGATGGCGATCTGCCGGTTCACGTACCAGACCGCGGGATGGAAAAAGAGCAGCGTCTCTGCGACACGCTGCACGAGATTGATCAGGTGATCATGCCGCCGGATATGCGCGAGCTCGTGCAGCAGCAGCAGTTCCAGTTGCGCGATCGTGAACCCCGTCTGCAGATGTACCGGCAACAGGATCATCGGCCGCAGAACGCCCACGACCGTCGGCACGGCCACCCGCGCGCAGCACGCCAGCGCCGGCGCCGCCTTCAGCCCCAGCACCGCCGCCTTGGACCGCAACGCGTCCAGCAGCGCCGGCGATTCCACCGTCTCGGACTGTCGTCGAAGCGATTGCCCGCCGCGTATACCCACGACGAGGCGCAACAGCATCAACAGAACGCCCGCCAGGTACGCCGCGCTTACAAACGATTCGTACCGGAGCGGCGCGGGCGTCGAATCGACGGGTTCACCCAGTAGGGCCATACTCGGCGGCGCATCGATCATTTCGAGGCCCTGGACTTCGCCGGTCTCCAGGTTGACGATACGCATCGCGGCGGCCTCGAGATCGTCCGTCAGTCGAGCGTTCTGAATTTCTCCGATAAGTGCGACCGATTCGGAATTGGCTTGCGGCTGTGCGGAAAGCCAGAATACCGTGCCAAACGGTGCCAGGAACATCGCCAGCAGGATGATTAGCATCGACGCATGCCACACCCGCGCGTCCTTCCGCCGGTGCAATGCTGCGGCCAGCAGCGCCGCCAGCGCGCCCAGCGCCGCGCCCTGCCACAGGAAGTGAAGCAGCGTCATCGATAGCAGGCGGCTCCATGCATCCAACATTGCCGGGTTCATGACCGCGCCTCCTTGTTCTCGATCAGCTTGCGGATCTGTTCGCGCTCCGCATCGTCCAGATCGCTCGCCTGCAGCAGCTGCAGCACCGCGGTCGATGTCGATCCCTCGAACAGGCGATCGACGAGGTCGCGCATCATGCTGCTCGTCGTGGGTTCACGCTTCGCGACCGCGCGGTAGATGAACGTGTTGCCGTCCTTCGTCCGCTTGAGGAATCCTTTTTTCGTCATGATGCCCAGCATCGTCATTACCGACGTGTACGCCAACCCTCGCGCGGGGGCCAGCGCCTCCCGCACTTCGCGCACGCGCATCGGCCCGCGTTCCCACAACACTTTGAGGATCTCCAGCTCGAGTTCCGTCGGATATCGCGGCTCTTTGCCCATGCGCCGTCTCCTATCTACTAAACATTTAGTAGATTAAGCCCGCGATTGAAATTTGTCAAGAGGGTCTTTCAGCCCAGCTTGAGAACGGAGCAACCCTCGAATTCCCGCGCAGGCTTGATCGCCGACGCGCGCCGGCGGCATATACATGCACGGGGAAGCGGATGTGGTGCGCTGGAGGGACCGCTTTGGCGAGCGATCGGACCAAGATGATCGGACTTATCATGGGCGCGGTATTCGTGCTCTGGTTCCTCATCATGGGCTTCAGTCTCGTTGAGGACATGATCGGATTCAGTTGGTAGGCGGTGCCGCGGGAGTGTGGTAGGCTTTGGCCCTGCGGTTTGTAGGGGGCCGCCGTGGATGCGTCGCAGTGCCGCGCGATGGACGTCGGTCACGCGAGCCTCACGGCCCGTTTTGCTTGCCGTTTCAATCCTGTTCCAGGCTGCACCTTCCCAAGGCGAAGATCTGCAACGCGACCCGATCCCGTCGCCGCTCCTCCAACTCGCGGATCGCGCGGGTGAACAGGGCCTCGAACCCGACGCCCGCACCGGTCATCACGCCGGCATCGTCGAGTTCCCCCGCGACGCGCTGCTGCTGCGCGTGCACCTCATTCGGGCCGCGCGCCACACGATCGACCTCCAAACCTTTATCTGGGCGAACGACGACTCGTCGAACTTGCTCGCGTATGAACTGCTGCAAGCGTCCCAGCGCGGGGTGCAGATTCGGCTGCTGGTGGACAGCATCGGCGTGCAGAACGTTGGCGACCACGTCACCTTCGATGAGACCACCTACCCCAACCTCGAAATCAAGGTCTATCGCCCCGCCGCGCGCCGCATCAAACCCGGCATTGGCCGCAAACTCATCCACTTCATCCTGCCGAACGGCTCGAACCAGCGCATGCACAACAAGATGATGGTTGTCGACGGCGTGCTCGGGATCACGGGCGGCCGCAACATCGGGGACAACTACTTCGCGCTGTCCACCGGATACAACTTCAAGGATCGCGAACTCCTCGTGGCGGGGCCGCAGGTCGCGGTGATGACACGTTCGTTCGACGAATACTGGAACTACAAGCGCGCGTACCACAATCACGATCTCAAGGACGTCGCGGCGCTCGAGGAACAGGGCGTCACCCGGCCCGAACGCAGCCGCGTCGGTGCGGGGCTCGACGGACGGTTCGCCGACATCGACCGAGACGCGCTCGATCCGGTGCTCATTCAAACGCGGTTCGCCGAGACCATGGTGCCTGTCGCCGACCTCGTCTTTGTGTCGGATCTACCGGGCCGCAAGACGCGGTTCGCCTATTTTAATCCTCACACCAGCAGCCGCGCGACGCATTACTTCCGCGAAACGCTCGCCGGCACACAGCATGAACTGCTCATGCAAAGCCCGTACGTCATCTTCAATTTCCGGACGCGTCACATGATCCGCGAGCACTACGAAGACGCGCCGGACCTCCGCGTGAAGGTCTCAACGAACAGCCTGGGCGCGGCGGACCATCTCATCACGTACGCTGCAAATTACCGGCTGCGCACCAAGGTCGTACGCAGGCTGAAATTCGAGATCTACGAGATGAAACCGCACCCGGCGATCTTGCCGGAGCACCTACCGAACTTCGATCAACTGCTGGCCGCAGCGAAGGGACAAGACCTCGACGCGGAACCCTATCTCTGCATCCACGCGAAGACCTATGTCTTCGACGGGCGCGTCACCTATATTGGAACGTTCAATCTCGACCCGCGTTCGTTCTACTACAACGGCGAGTGCGGCGTCTTCATCGACGATCCTGCCTTTGCGTCGGGTGTGCGCGACACGCTTTTGCGCGAGATGAGCGCCGAGAACAGTTGGGTCATCGCGCGCAAGCCGTGGGTGCTGGGGTTCGTTAATGAACCGCTTGAGGCCGTTTCGAGTCTGCTCCCAATCGACCCGTGGCCGCTACGAAACACAAGCAGTTTTGAGCTCAAACCCGGCGCGGAGGAGGTCGGGCCGCTCCATCCGGATTTCTACGAGAACTACGAGGACGTGGGCAGCTTTCCAGGGACGGATACGCTGGACACGCGCCGGTTCTGGATCTCCATCTTTAAGACGATCGGCAAGGCCGCCACGCCGTTGCTCTAATGTCAGTGGGGAAGGATTAGGCTTA
>CAYUZD010000011.1:0-16100 GCA_964449475.1 uncultured Nitrospirales bacterium | reverse complement strand
TATATTTGCTCAGTTGACAACTGTATCTAAGTATGATACAGTCGTTTTGTGCTCACCATTGACCTGAACCGTCCTGAACCCATCGAGGACCAGCTCTGTCGCGGGATCCATCTCGCCCTCGCTAAGGGACAGGTCAAGCCCGGCGACGAATTGCCCAGCGTCCGCCAGCTCGCGGGCGACCTCGGAATCCACTGGAACACCGTCGCCCGCGCGTACCGACGGCTGCGCGACGAAGGGCTGCTCGCCGTGGGCCGCGGCCGCTCGGTCAGGGTCACAAGCGCCGTCGCGCGCGAATCGCGCGAGCCCGAACGCGACGAGAAGGTGGAGTTGCTGATTGACAGTGTGTTTACTCGCGCTAAACTCCTCGGCATGACCTATCCGGAGTTGCGCGCGACGATCGAACGCAGTCTGGAACAGTGGCGTGGAGCGTGGGAGGAGGGTTCGTCATGAACACAACGCATCTGGTCATGGGTTCAGTGCTCTACGGCGTGCATTATCCCGTTGCCGTCGCATATGTGTACTGGACGTTGAAGGGCCTGCCGGACGCGGAGAAGGCCGCGGTGGCGGACGCGCTGAAGCCGCGCATGCGATTGCTGTTGGCGGTTTGGCTTGCGGTGCTCGCCGCCTCAGCAGCCGCACTGATTTACACCCAAGGCTCTCCAGATGTCGTCAAGTCCTTCGGCTTCTCCGCGATCGTTGGCTTCCACGTGATATGGTGGCCGTTCGTTGTTCCCGTGTTCCGTCGCGCGGAGCAAGTGCTTCAGAGCCGGGGCCTCGAACGCAGCTCAGTTAACGCAGCGCCCGTCCGGACCGCGGCATTGAAACCCCGCCGCGCATCCGACTACCTGACGGGCTGGATGCGGCTGTTGCCGGCCGAACTCGGCTTTTTCGGTGTGCTCGTCCTCTGGTGGCGTTTGATGGCCCACCCGCCCACGCAGCCCCGCATCTGGTTCATGGTGATCACGTTTGCGGGGAGCGCCCTGTTCTTCCTGATTGCTTGGAGCGCGTGGGTGCGCCGCGAGGTGTCCACGTCGTATCTCGCGGACGGCACGGCGGAGGCCGCGCCCGATGCCCTCAAATCGGCCGAGGCCTTGCGCCGGTTCCGCATCTACATCATCCACTGGATGCAACTCATCGGCGCGTTGTTCTTCTTCTTCGCTGCGATTCTCTGCGTCGAACTTGACCGCGGCGCGATTTCCGAACGCACGTTGGGCATCATCGGCGGAGTGGGAGGTTCGCTCATCGGTCTCGCCGGCGGCGTGTTGGGCATGATCGCCGGCACATGGGCGCACCGCGTCCGGCGTCAGGGCATCGCGATGTGACGAGGGCCGTGCGTTAGAAGGGATTGTCGCTGCTGCTCTTCTTTCGGCGCGCGTTCCGCAGCCGCAGTTTCACGCTCGGGTCGTAGCTCGGGTCTCCGGACCGCCGCCACTTGTCGATCAGCGTCTCGATTTTTGCTTCATTCGCCGGCCGATAGTTCTTGAGCAGGTATTCGATCTCGTCCTTGATCCGCTTGTGCGCGTGGGTCAGCCCGCCGGGCTTCGACCGTTCCACCAGATGTTTGCGCCCTAGCTCGACTTGCTGCTCGTCCGAAACGCGCCGCGAGCCGCCCAGGCCCCATCGTCGGAACTCCTCGAGCACCGTCGCGCGGAGCAGTTGCCGGCGCGGTTCGCGGTCGCCCGGCGGCAACAGTTCGATCCCGTCCAACTCGCCCAGCCACCGATCCAGCAGCTTGTACCGGTCCTCAAGCCGCTTCCGCTCGCCCGTGTCTGTGGCTTCGGTGAAGCGCGCGGCGATCTTCTTCGCTTGAATGCGAATATGCCGATCGAGATCGTCCGTTGCCTCGATCTCGTGCGGCAAATCGCTGCCGGCTTCGCGTTGTTCGCGAATTAGCTCTTCCCTGAGCTTGTCTGGATCCATCGTGTACGTCCCTGCGAAGAATCACGCACCGAAATCTTTGCGACCTGCCCCTGCGCGACTTGGTTGCAACTTCATCGAGGTTTGATTAGTCCAATTCATGATACGTTCATCGGGGTTGAAGTATCGAACGCGGTCCATAGACGGAGGAACGGTCCTATGCGCGATAAATTCCGGAATTGGGCGTCGATTCAGATCGCCTTGGTGGGACTTTGCTTGGGCGCGACCGTCTGGGCTGGGACGACAGACGCCAGCGCCTATCTCGATAGTCTGCGCACCGACATGAACTATCCCGGGATCTCCGCGGCCATTGCCATTGACGGAAACATCGTGTGGGCGGACGCGAGCGGATTTTCGAACGTCGATTCCGGTGTCGAAGCGGCACCGCAGACCGTCTATCGCCTCGGCAGCGTCTCGAAGATGCTCACCATCGCGGCCGTGGTCAAACTTCATCAGGAAGGCAAGCTGGATCTCGACGCGCCGATCCAGCATTACGTCCCCGAATTCCCCGAGAAGGACAAGGGCCCGATCACCACGCGCCTGCTTGCCGGTCACCTCGCCGGCATGCCGCACTACATGGCGGGCGACAAGCCCGATACGGCCCGGCCGGACTACGCGAACGTGATTGACGCGATCGCGGAGTATCGAGACAAGCCGCAGCTTTCGGCGCCCGGCACCCGGTTCCACTATTCCACCTATGGCTACAGCCTCATCAGCGCCGTGGTCGAGCGTGCCGCCGGCCGGCCGTTTCCCGATTATCTGCACGAGGCGATCGCCGTTCCGCTCGGACTAACGCGTACGCGCGTCGAGCGGGCCGGGGAGTCCGTCGACGGCATCGCGACGTTTTACGAACGCACCGGCGCGCGCGAAATCGGTGTGCTCGCGCCCATGTATGTCAGTTACAAATGGGCAGGCGGCGGCATGCTGTCCACGGTCGAGGATCTCGTGCGGTTCGGCGACGCGTGGTTGCCGGGCAGCGACTTCTTTAGTGAGGACGCACTGGCGCTTACCTTCACGAGTCAGAAGACCACCGCCGGGGAGGCGACGGGCACGGGTCTCGGCTGGCGCATCGACAACGCGCCCGATTCAACGCGCGTCCTCTATCACCACGGCGGCGCGATCGACGGCGGCCGCGCATTCATCGCCATCCTTCCCGGCGAACGCACCGTCGTCGCGATCCTCGCGAACATGCTTGGCGCGCGGAACTTCGATCAGATCCATGCGCTGGCGATTGTGGACGCGCTCAAGAAGTAAGTCGTGATTCGCGTATAATGTTGCCTGTTTCGCTAAACAGGATGCCGCAGTGTTTTCAATCGGCCCCATACAACTCGACCGTCCCATCGCGCTCGCGCCGATGGAGGACGTGTCCGATATCCCGTTTCGCCGCATCTGCAAGGAGCGCGGCGCGGATCTCGTGTACACGGAATTCACCAACGTCGAGGGCATCGCGCGGCATGCCCGCCGCGCGCTCGAGAAAATCCGCGTCACCGACGAGGAGCGCCCGGTCGCCATTCAACTCTATGGCTCGAACGGTGAGTCGCTCGAACGCGCCACCGAGATCGCCACCGAGTACGGCCCGGATTTCATCGACATCAACTGCGGCTGCTGGGTGCGCAAGGTCGCGCACCGCGGCGACGGCGCGGGGCTGTTGCGCGACCTCAAGCGATTCGAGTTCGTCGTCCAGTCCGTGATGAAGGCGACGAAACTGCCGGTCACCGTCAAGACGCGCCTCGGCTGGGACGAGTGCAGCTTTGTCATCGAGGACGTGGCGCGGATGCTTTCGGCGAACGGCGTTCAGGCGCTGACGGTGCATTGCCGGACACGTTGCCAGGGATACGAAGGATCCGCGGACTGGTCGTGGCTGCCGAAGATAAAGGCGGCGGCGCCGAACCTGCCGTTGCTGGCCAATGGCGACATTCTGACGCCGGAAGACGTCGTGGAAGTCATGACGCTGGGTGCGGACGGCGCAATGATCGGGCGCGGCGCGATCCAGAATCCGTGGATCTTCGAGCAAACGAAGCATTATTTGGCCACTGGGGAACACCTGTCCGCGCCCGGGTATGAAGAGCGAATCGATCTGTGCATTCGTCACCTGAAGGACAACGCCGCTTATCGCGGCGAGGGGCGCGGCGTGACTTCGTTCCGGAAGTTTTACGCGTATTACTTAAGAGGCATGCCCGACTCGTCGCGCGTGCGAATTTCGTTGATGCAGTATCTGGAAGTCGCGCCGATCGAAGCCGCACTGCAAGCTTATCTTTTGGAACTCAGCGAGCGAGCGCCTGTATAGATTGGGGAGACGATGCTAAGGTTTCTGTCCTTGTCGGCTACATTCTTGTTAGCGGGTGCCGGCTCAAACCCGACCCAAGTGCAGTTATTGATTATCGGTTCGTTGCACGGAGGAGAAGTGAAGAGTACCGGCGGTGCGGATTGGTGGGGGCTCTTCGCGGCCGGAGACACAGTAGAATTGAGATCGGTCGTTGTGTCAATGACGCGGGATCACGATCCCATCGTCGATGCCGAGGGCGAGACAACGGGCATAGTGGTAACCATTAATACCGCCGATGTTCCGCTGATGTTGTTCAAGGGTTTGCCCAGAGCAAGGCCGGGCCGCCTGCCTACGGCACTGATGAACGCCAAATTGCCGCTTCCAGACGAAAGTGTGACGTTGCAGTCACAGGCTTCTGAGTCACTGCGCACTACAGGCGGCCGATTGGCAGGCTTTGGACGAATGGAACCCTTGCCGAACGAGGTGGTAATTAGCGATTACCGCCTCGTTCTATATGAAAACGCGGAGTCAGATAAAGGACAGACGCTGTTAGAACAGGACCGATTGGAATTTGAAGGCAGTCCCGGTGTGATTTGGGCCGGCGATCTGGATGGCGACAACAAGCTCGATTTGCTCCTCGATCTGACGTGGCATTACAACGTGACCGTTCCGACATTGTTTCTGTCTACATTCGCGAAACCGGGGGAACTCGTGGGACTAGCGGGACAACTCACGCTAACAGGCTGTTAACGGGGATGTCCGTTAATCACGCTTCTTTCGAATGACCGAGTGTCCACTCCACGGTGCGCCGGATGCCTTCGCGCAGCGGCACCTTTGGGTCGTAGCCGAGGATCGCGCGCGCCTTGCCGATGTTTGCGACGTAATGCGTCACTTCGCCCACGCGCGACGGCTCGACCGTCATGTCCGGCGCGATGCCAAGTTCCTGCCCGATGAACTCCGCCATCGAGATCAGGGTGTGGCCCTGGCCGTACGCGAGGTTGATGGTGTGGTTCCGTTCCTTGCCGCCGATCAGCGCCTGCATGCCCCGGATGATGCCGTCCACGCAATCGTCGACGTAGGTGAAGTCGAGTACCTTGTCTCGCCCGAACACCACGATCGGTTCGCGCCGCCGGATTCGCCGGATGAACAGTGGGATCACGCGCTCCATTCGCTCGATATCGTTATCGTAGCGCCCATAGACGTTGCTGAACCGGAAAATAATGTACGGCAGGTCGTAACACTGCGCATACGAATAGACCAGCGCCTCACCGGAAATCTTGCTCGCGGAGTATGGGCTCTCCGTGAACAGGAAGTCCGCGTGCGATTCCTCGGTGATGTAGCGGTGGATGTCGCCGTACACTTCGCGCGAGCTGCTAAAGACGATTGGTAGCCGGTGGTGCCGGCAGAACTCCAGCACGTTGAACGTCATCGTGATGTTCTCGAGCGCGCGGTCCGGCTGCTCAACAAGCTGATGCACCTTGGCGTGCGCACCGAGGTGTACAACAATGTCGAGGTCCTTCGGATACACCGCGTGCCCGATGCCGTCCTCGAAGTTCTTGTACGGCGTGCTCAGGTCCTGCAACAGCGTTTCGATTCGGTCCGTCCACGTGTTCGCGCGGATGTCGACCCCGTAGACGAAATGACCCTCATCGAGCAGACGCAGCCCCAGGTTCGTGCCGATCTGGCCGCTCGATCCCGTGATGAGTACGCGCACGCGTCAATCCCCGATACGAAGATGCCGGCCGATCGCGCCGGTCAAGGCGGCAGAATATAGCAGGCGCGCTGTTCGCCGCTCCAACGGTGATTAGTAGTCGAACAGCGGCGTCGAGAGGTAGCGCTCGCCCGAATCGGGCAGCACCACGACGATTACCTTGCCCGCGTATTCGGGCCGTGCCGCGAGACGCAGCGCAACCGCCGCCGCCGCGCCGCAACTGATGCCGCAGATGAGGCCTTCCTCGCGCGCGAGGCGCCTGGCCATTTCGAAGGATTCATCCCCGCTCACGAGTTCGATTTTGTCAACCATCGACCTGTCCAGAATTGGCGGTGGAAACCCCGCGCCGATGCCCTGGATGCGGTGCGGGCCGGGCTCGCCGCCGGACAACACGGGTGACTCTTCGGGCTCGACTGCAACCGACTCGATTTTCTTTTTGCACACCTGCTTGATGTACCGGCTGACACCCGTAATCGTTCCACCGGTCCCGACGCCCGACACCAACACGTCGATGGTACCGTCGGTATCGTTCCAGATCTCCGGACCTGTCGTCTTGAAATGGATCTCCGGATTCGCCGGATTCTGGAACTGTTGCGGCAGGAAGTACGAGGGATTTTCCTTCACCACGCGTTCCGCCTCGCGAATCGCGCCCGGCATGCCGCCCTCCGCGGGCGTCAGAATCAGGCTCGCGCCGTACGCCTTCAGCATGTTGCGCCGCTCGATGCTGTACGTCTCCGGCATGGTCAGGATCAGCTTGTATCCGCGCGCGGCGGCGACGAACGCGAGTGCAATCCCCGTGTTGCCGGAGGTCGGCTCGATGATCGTACTGCCGGGCTTGAGAATTCCGCGCTTCTCCGCGTCCCAGATCATGTTCGCGCCGATCCGGCACTTCACCGAGTACGCCGGATTGCGCCCCTCGACCTTGCCGAACACGCGCGCCTTCAGGCCCTTCGCCAGTTTGTGCAGCTCGACCAGCGGAGTGTTGCCGATGCTCTCGCTGGCGTCCCGGTAGACACGCATGAATTCGATCCCGTTCACGGTGAGGGTGCGCAGGGATGCTAACAAAGGCGCGATGCCCAATCCAGCCGCGGGACCGCACAGGCGAAGTTGGAGGCTCCCGCACGCAGCAAGTACACTACCCGCGCGCGGACGATTTCCGCGCGCGAACTGGGGGAAAGCTCGTGCGCTTCCATCGCGTCATCGCCGTCTGCGGCGCGTTCACGCTTGCTGGTTGCGCCGACACGATTCACAATGAAGCCGCCCGTGGCGACCTTGACGCCTTGCGGGCGCGGCTGGCGTCCGACCGGAACGCCTGCGACGCCTTGAATCGTGAGGGCAAGACCGCGCTGCATTACGCGATCAATTTCGCCCAACGCGACGCGTTCATCCTGCTCGTCGAGAGCGGCCAGTGCGACATCAACGCGCAGGACCGCACGGGCATGACGCCGCTGCATTGCGCCGCGTCCATCGGTCTGCCCGCGGCCATCCCCATGCTGGTCGAGGCCGGCGCGGACCTCGAAGCCCGGGACGCGTTCGGCGACACGCCGCTCCACACCGCCGCGATGAAGGGCCACACGGAGATGGTCCGAGCGCTGCTCGAGGCCGGCGCGGACTACAACGCCGTGAACGACGACAACCGCACCGCGCGCGACCTCGCCCGGCGCTACAACCAGCCCGAGGCCGCGGCTCTGCTCGAGCGGACGCCCTAGCATGACGCGCAGACGCCACGAAGTGATTGTCTATACCGACGGGGGCTGCGTGCCGAACCCGGGCGTGGGAGGGTGGGCGGCCGTGCTGCTCAGCGGCGACCGCCGCCGCGAGATTTTCGGCGGCGAGTCCGACACGACGAATAACCGCATGGAGATGACGGCCGCCATCGAAGCGTTGACCGCGCTGCGGACGCGCTGCGACGTGGTGATGCACACGGACTCGGAATACCTCAAGAAGGGCATCACCGAGTGGCTCCCGAAGTGGCAGCGCAATGGCTGGAAGACGCGCACCGGTCCCGTGAAGAACGCCGACCTCTGGCAGCGGCTCCAGGAGCAGGTCGATCGCCACCATGTCCGCTGGGAGTGGGTGAAGGGCCATTCGGGCGTGGAAGAGAACGAACGGTGCGACGCACTCGTCGGCGAGGCCATCGAGGCGGTCCGCGCCGGCACCTGACGCGGCCGTCCAACCCGCTGTCAATCAGCCAGTTATGCGGCCCGCGGGTTGACGCCGTCCTGCCAAGGTTGCGATAATCCATTCGACGGGCGCGGCGCCCGCTGGCATCGGCCTGGATGGAAGGGAACGCTGTCCAGTTGGCACGCCAAAAACGCTTCAAACGACTCCGGCGCGAGCGCCCGTACTACCTGATCCCCATCATGATGGGGATGGCGGGCGTCCTGTTCTCGACGCAGCTCGAGGACCCCATCCTCCAGACCATCACGGTCATGCTGTGTCTCGGCGTACCGATGATGATCGGCGGGAACCTCCTCGCCCGGGTCTACAGCGACGGTCTGCAACGGTTCCTGCTGATTGCCGGCATCGCGACGCTCACGCTGGGCGCGATCGTCACGGCCTCGGGCCTCACCGAGAGTCTCGTCTCGAGCGAATACGTCAGCCGCGAAGTGGGGGAGATGTCCCGCTGGATCGGCATCAGCAGCCTGCTGCTCGGCCTGCTCGTTGTTTTGTACAGCATGGTCCGGTCCGAGGCGCTGTTTGACGAGCTGGGCGAGCGGTTCAGCCAGGTCGCCGAGCACATCGGCGAAGGTTTCCTGCTCCTGAACGCCAACGACGAGATCGTCCTGGCGAATCGCGCGCTCGGCGAACAGATTGGCCTGCCCGAACGCGAACTCATCGGGCGCCGTATCGGCGATGTGGCGCGTCAATTCAAAGCCGAGACGGCCATTGCCCGCGACCAAATCAGCGAGCAGGCCATCGCATCGAGTTACCAGGCGACCTACGTGCGAAACGGAGAAGAACGCCGATTGCTCGTCAGCGAGTCGCCGCTGTTCGATCGGCGCAAGCGGCTCGTGGGCCGCTTGTTCACGCTTCACGACATCACCGAGGAACACCGGCTGAAAGTCCGGCTCCAGGAATACACCGAGGGGTTGCAGCACCTCGTCGAACTGCGCACGGAGAACCTGCGCGCGTCGGAAGCGCGGTACCGCGGGCTGCTGGTCACCATGAACGAAGGCTTCGTTACCGTCGAGCCGGACCTCAAGATCCGGTTCAGCAACGAACGCATGAACGAAATCCTTCGGGCAGACGAAGGCGCGCTCACGAACCGCAGCCTCGGCGACTTCATTCATCCCGAGGACCGGCCGCGGCTCGAGCGCGCCCTGCGCGACGCGGCGGGCGGGGCCGTTGTGCCAGGCCAGGAATACCTGCTCGTGCGCGAGGACGGCCAGTCCGTGCCGGTCATCGCGTCCGTCGCCGCGCTCGAGGAAGGCTCGGAGTTCGGCCGTGCGCGGTACTCGCTCGTCATCACTGACGTGTACGAACTCAAGCGGATGCAGATCGAACTCGAGCAGCGCGCGCGCGAACTCGAGCTGGCCAACGAGGAACTCCGCGAACTCGACCGCGCCAAGGACGTCTTCCTCTCCAACGTCAGCCACGAACTCCGCACGCCGCTCGGCACGCTCGACGGCTATATCGACATGCTCAAGTCCGAATCGCTCGGGGCCGTGTCCGGGCCGCAGCGCGCCGCGCTCGACGTGATGTCGCGCAACGCGTTCCGGCTCACGCAAATGATCAACGAGATGATCGAATCCAGCCGCATGCAAATCCGCGGCGTTGTCCTCGTGCGGGAACTCTGCAGCGTCCGCCGGCTCGTCGAGGAGGCGGGTGCGTCCATCCATCCGTCTGCGCTGAACCGCAACCTCAGCGTGAACATCCACGCGCCGGACTCGTTGCCGTACCAGTGGGGCGACCGTGAGAAGCTCGCCCAGGTCCTCGGTATCCTCCTGTCCAATGCCGTCAAATTCACGCCGGAAGGCGGCAGCATTACGATCCTCGCGGCCGCCGAGGGCGACGACGTGATCATCGCCGTCGCCGATACCGGGATCGGCATCGCCCGCGAGCACCACGAGCGCGTCTTCAAGAAGTTCTACCAGGTAGACAGCTCGATGACCCGGCACTATCAGGGCACCGGGATCGGTCTCTCGATCGCCAAGGCCATTGTCGAGGCTCACGGCGGGCGGATAGCGCTCGAGAGCGAACCGGGTCGGGGCAGCACCTTCCGCGTGGTCCTGCCGGGCGCGGCTTTCCGTCCGGATCAGGTGTCGCCTGCGTTGCAGGGCCGGCACGTCCTCGTGGTGAACGAATTCGTCGAGTCGCTCGACGCGCTCTCCGAGGCGCTCGGTGCCGCCGGGGCCGTCGTTACCCCGCTGATTTCCAGCTTCGAGTGCATCCGCCGGGCGCGGGAACGCCGTCCCGATGTCATCGTTATCGACGAGGCCGTGCGCGACCTCGTCGTAGTCGAGACCGTCCGCCGCCTGCGTGAGGATCGCAGCACGGCGACCGTTCCTATCGTGACGTTGTGGGACCGCCGATCCGGACAGCCCAGCGCGGAGGAAACGGCCATCGCTGGCCAGGCGCGCGTCCTGGCAAAGCCGTTCCCGCCCGAGGCGCTTGTACAGACGATCGCGGAGGCCGCCGGGGGATCCGTCGCGGCGTCGCAGGCGCAACTTGCAGGGAAAGTGGGGTAAGAGTGGGCTGCCGGAGGCAGCCGCGACAACAAAAGGGGGAAGTATAGTGCGGTTTGCCATAGTCGTTTCAGTTGTTTCAATCGCTGTTTTTGTGGGGACTTTCGCGGCGGTCGCCGCACCGCCCCCGGTGCCGGATGGAGTCAGCGTGATTTCCGTCGAGGCCGAAACCGGAATGGTGCTCATCGAGCACAACGCTGATCAGGTCCGTCCGCCCGCCAGCATGATCAAACTGTTGATGATGCTGCTGGTCGCCGAAGGGTTGGAGGCCGGCAAATGGACGCTCGATACACCCATCACGGCCTCCCGCCACGCCGAACAGATGGGGGGCACGCAGGTCTACCTTCGCACGGGTGAAACGCATCCCCTTGGTCACCTCATGCTCGCAGTGGCCGTCGCCTCGGCCAACGATGCCGCCATGGCCGTCGCCGAGGGGTTGTGGGGCGGCGCGGCCGAATATCTCGAAGCCGCGAACGCGCGCGCGCAAGAACTCGGCATGGAGCATTCCACCTTCCGCAGCGTCCACGGTCTTCCGCCCGATCGCGGCGACATGCCCGACGAGACGACCGCGCGGGATATGGCGTTCCTGTCGCGGGAGTGCGCTGCTCATGCGCAGATTCTGGAGTGGACCAGCACCAAGCAGTTCTCGTTTCGCGCGCAGGACGCGCCGCATCTTTCGACAAACAAGCTGTTGCAATCCATGGACGAGTGCGACGGCCTGAAGACGGGTTACATCCGCGCCGCGGGGTTCTGCGTTGCGGCTACCGCCTCTCGCAGCGGCGTACGAGTTATCACCGTAGTCATGGGCCACGAAGACAACCGCCGCCGGTTCCAGCTTGCGCAATACTTGCTCGATCAAGGGCTCGCTTCGATACGAAAGGGTCTGGTCCTCGTCCGCGAGACCGAGCAGGCACGCCCCATCCCCGTCGATAATGGTAAGGCCGAGTCCGTCCCCGCCGCCGTCGCCGCGGACATCTCCGTCATCACCCGGGCCGAGGACTGGGACCGCGTACAGCTTGTGTGGGAGCTGCCCGAACGTCTCACAGCGCCCGTCGCCGCGGGCATGCAGGTGGGCGTCGTCCGCGCTGAACTCGACGGTCATGTGCTGGGTCAGTCGGACATCGTCCTCGCGGGCGGCGTCGAGCAATCCACCTGGATCTGGAAAACGGAAAAGCTGATCCGCGGCATCCTCGGCCAGAACTGACCATCCTGAGTGGCAGGCTTAAGCACAATCCAGCTTAAGCCTGTTGATCGACTCTACCGCCCCGCTTCCCGAAGCGTGTCGATCGCTGAAAGGTAGGAATCGCTCCGGAAGATGTACGAGCCCGCGACGAGCACGTTCGCGCCGGCGCGAACCGCGTCCGCCGCCGTCGATCCGTCGATGCCGCCGTCCACTTGCAGGTCCTTGTCGCCGATCATCGAGCGCACGAGCTGAATCTTCTCCAGCATCGACGGGATGAACGCCTGCCCGCCGAACCCGGGGTTCACCGTCATCACCAGCACGTAGTCGATCGCATCGACGACAAACTCGATCTCGTCCTGAGACGTCCCGGGATTCAGTACGATGCCCGGCGAACAACCCAGATCGCGGATCCGTTGCGCGAGCCGTAACGGGTGGCGCGTCGTTTCGATGTGGAACGAGATCAGGTCGGCGCCCGCGTGTGCGAACGGCTCGACGAACTCTTCCGGGTTCGTGATCATCAGGTGCACGTCCATCGGCACGGAGACGTGGCTCCGGAGCGACGCCACCACCGGAGGCCCGATCGTCAGATTCGGCGTGAAGTGGCCGTCCATCACGTCCACGTGGATCCAGTCCGCGCCCGCCGCGATCACGGCCTTCACTTCCTCGCCTAGCCGCGCGAAATCGCTCGCGAGGATCGACGGTGCGATCTTCAGCGCCGGGGCGGAACCGCTTCCGTTCGCCGCGCTCATTGCGGAGGCCGCCGCTGGAACAGGTTGCGAGGCGCGAGCCCCGGCTCGACCGGATCGAGCTCTTCCTGTTGCACCAGCCCGCCGCCGATCGTCGGCACCTGCGAATCGCCGCGGTACGTCGTGATCACCGGCCGCGCGTCGCGCGAATAGTAATACGAGGTGTGCAACCGTCCCTCGACGTGAAATTCGACCGTGATTTCCGACTCGTACGTGATCGGTACCTTGATCTGCGTCCCCGGCGGGAACGGCGTCGGCGATCCGCCCTCGGGATAGTCCTGCCCCGGTTTCGGATAGACCAACTCTCGCGAACCGTTCGATCGCGGAATGAAGACGCTCACCGTGACCATTCGGCCGAAATCCGGCACGACGTACACCGCATCGACCGCACGCTGGGCATTCGGCAGGTTCGACGCCGATTGCAGCCGGATGTCGTAAGTCACCGTATCGCCTTCGTTCAACCGCGAGCCGGGTTCGGGGAACTGCGCGAGGATCGTGTCGTATTCCGCGCCCGGCCGGTCAATCTTGTATGGCACCACCTTCAATTTCAGGCCGGCCAAGCCCGCCAGCGAACGTTGCGCCTGCTCGAGCGACATCCCGACCAGCGTGGGCATCAGCATCGCCTGCGCCACGGGACCGTCGCTCACCAACAGGTGCACCTCGCCGCCGATTTCCACCGGCTGCAGCGGCTCCGGGTCCTGCGCCAGCACGGTATCCGCCGGGACCGAACTCGGCACGCGCGCAACCGACCCCGCCAGCAGCCGGGTCGATTCGAGTTCCTTCAGGGAGTCGGTCAACGTCTTCCCGATGAACCCCGGCACAGGCTCGAACGTCTTGCCCTGGCTGATCGTCAGCGCGATTTTCCGGCCCTCACGGACTTCCTGGCCCGCCCGCGGGCGCTGCACGATCACGTGGAACTCCGGCACGCGGTCGTCTGCCACGTCGTGCCGTTTCCCGAGTTCGAGGCCGGCCTCGGTCAGCACGTCCGCCGCGCGCGTAAACGGCAGCCCGGTCACGTCAGGCACGATCACATAGCTGCCGCCCGCGGCCGCCTGCGTGAACACCCAGTACGCCGACACGCCCATGACCGCGACGAAGAAAATCATTGCGGCCGACCAGCGAACCGACCAGCCGAGAAACCCGAAGAAGAAATGCAGGACGTTCAGCGCCGTTTGCGAAGGCGCGCGAGAAAGTACCCGTCCAGGCCGCCGGCCGACGGGAGTACGCGATACTGGCCCGGGCTTGTCTTCCATGAGTCCATCCACGGCGGGCCGTCCTCGAACGACACCGCCCCGTCCCCCTTAATCGACTCCAGCACTCCCAGAGTTTCCCCGGGCGTGAACGTGCAGACGGAGTACACGATCCGCCCTCCATTCTTGCAAAGGCCGATCGCCGATCGCAAAAGCTGCCGCTGCTGTTCCGCCAGCCGCGCCGGTGCGTCGGGTTGCAGTCGCAATTTCAGGTCCGGCCGGCGCCGAAGCGTCCCGAGTCCGCTGCACGGCGCGTCGAGCACCACGCAGTCGAACGTCCCCGGCGCAAACGGCGCACGGTTGGCGTCCGCCGCCACCGCCGCGACCCGCACGGCACCCAGCCGCGATGCGTTCTCCTTCAAGCGGGCCAGACGCCTGGCGTCCAGATCGCACGCCGCAACCAGCGACACGTTACGCGTCAGCGCGGCGAGATGCGTCGACTTTCCGCCCGGCGCCGCGCACAGGTCCGCGATCCGCTCGCCCGGGCTCGGCTCGGCGAGGTGCGTTGGCAACATCGATGCACCGTCCTGGACATAAAACAAGCCTTCACGGAACGATTTGTGTTCGGTCGGAAGTCCGCCTTCGACAATCTCCAGCAACTCCGGGATGGTGGCGTGCGGTTGGGTAACGAAATCCGCGCGCGCCAGCCGATCCGCGAGGTCCTCCCGCGAGATGCGCGCCGTATTCACGCGGATCGTCCGCGGTGCTTCCTCGTTCGACACGGCGCACAAGGCACGCGCGTCCTCCGGGCCGTGCTCCGCGATCCATCGCGACACGATCCACATCGGCAGGCTGTATCGCACCGACAGGAACTCCGGCAGCGACGACACCGCGTCCGGCAGCTTCACCTCGTCGATCGATTCCGGTACGCGCTTGAGCACCGCGTTGACCAGCCGCGCGGTCCCCGCGTGGCCGTGCTTCTTCGCTAGCTCGACCGACGTGTGCACCATCGCGGGGAACGTCACGCTTCGCAGGAACAGCGCCTGGAACACACCCATGCGCAGAATCGTCCGAATCGGCATCGGCAGCTTGTCCAGCGACTGATGAAGCAGCGGCGCCAACACGTGATCGGCCAGTATCGCGTGCCGCGTCGTGCCGTATACGAGTTGCGCCAGAAATCGCCGCCCGCGCGGCGACAGTTTGTCCCCGCGACGCTTCAACGCGCGATCCAGCGCGTCCGCAATCGGCACAGGCTCGCCGAACACCTTCAGCAGTACCGTCACCGCCGTGTCGCGGACCAGATCAATGGGCACAGCCGTCCGCCCCGAACCGCTCGCCCAACGACACCAGCCGTCCGCGCAGGAATTCCGCCGCCGTCATCGCGCGTTTGCCCGGTGCCTGCAGCCGATCGATGGCCAGCGCGCCCTCGCCCGTCGCGACGGCGAACCCGGTCTTGTCCACCGACACCACCGTGCCCGGAGGCTCGGTCCCGAAGTGGGGGACGACGTGCGCGGCGTACATCCGAATGACCTCGCCGCGCAACAGCGAATACGCCACCGGCCAAGGCACAAACGCCCGCACCGCGTTCCGTATCGATTTCGCGGGCGCGCGCCAGTCGATCCGCGCGTCGTCTTTGGTGATGAGTTTGCAATAGGTCGCGCGCTCGTGGTCCTGCGGTGTGAACGGCGCGCGGCCACCGGCCACCGCCTCCAAGGCCTCGACCATCAACGCCGCGCCCGCCGCCGCAAGCTTGCGCGTCAGGGTCTCGCCGTCGTCCGTGTCTTCGATGGCGTACGTGCGTTGCAACAGGACATCGCCCGCGTCCATGTCCGCATCGATCCGCATGATCGTGACGCCGGTCTCCGTCTCACCCTCGAGAATCGCCGACTGTATCGGCGACGGCCCGCGGTATTTCGGCAACAACGACGGATGCAGGTTGAGGAACCCGTGTTTCGGCACGTCCAGAATCGGCTGCTTTAGAATCCGCCCATACGCGACCAACACGCACACCTCCGGCGCCTGGCCCCGCAGCCACGCCTCAAATGCGCCATCGTTAAGTTTCGCCGGCTGCTGAACGGGAATTCCCAGTCGCTCTGCCCGCACCTTCACCGGCGGCGCCACGAGCTGTTTGCTGCGCCCTTGCGCCTTGTCCGGCTGACAGACCACCGCGGTCACTGTGTGCGCGGCGGACACCGCCTCCAGCGTCGGCACGGCGAGTTCCGGGGTTCCGAAAAAGACAATCCGCACCGCTCGTGTCCTTGGAATCGCGCCGTAGCAGGCGCGTCAGCTTGTCAGGCCGGGAATGTCGATGCCGCCCGTCAACTCGGTCATCTTCTCGCGCACCAGGTCCTGCGCCTTGCGCGTCGCCTCGTTCACCGCCGCGGCCACCAGCGTCTCGA
>CAYUZD010000010.1:0-24925 GCA_964449475.1 uncultured Nitrospirales bacterium | reverse complement strand
CCGCTCCCCGACGGCGTCAACGTGGTCGGGCGCATCACCGACATCCGCGGCGCGCCCGTCGCACGCGCGCGCGTGTCGATCTACCAGCCGCGCGACGGCGCCGCGGTGCTCCACGCGGGCGAAGCGCTCACGGGCCCGGACGGTTTCTACTCGCTGCCCGTGCCGCCCGGCGCGTACCTCGCCGCCGCGCGCCATCCCGATTACGCCATGCCCGCGCCGGTCAAGGTCGAGCCGCGCGATCTCGCGGGCGATGCCGTGGCCGACCTCGTGATGCGCGATCCGCACCGCATCGACGGCCGCGCGCTCGACGTACACGGTTCGCCCGTGCCGCTCGCCCGGTTCGCCTACCATGCCGGCGACTACGTCGTTGACGAGACCGTCAGCGACGTTCGCGGCCGGTTCATGCTGACCGTCCCCGAGGGCCAGGGCGTCATCCACGTCACCGCGCCCCCGCGCATGACCACCACGCTGTTCCCGCGCGTCTACCTCGCGATCAACGCGACCGACCCCGTCGTGCAGCCGCCCGCGATCGAGTTCCGGCCGTTGCCGGACATCGCGGGCCGCGTCCTCGCCGCCGACGGCTCGCCCGTCGCGCGCGCGCTGATCCAATCGCTCACCACGGAGAAGCCGCAGTTCTACGTTTCAGGCGACGGCGGCGAGTTCACCATCGCGCTCGACGAAATGCCGGATGAGCCGTTGCGGTTCCGGGTCGAACATCCGCTGAGGTTCCAGCGGGTCGAGTTCGAGATCGATCCGGTCAAGCTTGAAGCGCCCGCCTTCCAGTTGAAGGAGTACCAGCCGGACCTGGCGGAAGTAAACGCGCATGGCGTAAATGATCTGAGCACGCTCGTCGGCCGGCCCGCGCCGGAGTTCGCATGCACGGCATGGTTCAACCTGCCGGGCGCGGCAGAATCGTTGTCCACCGCCTATCTGCGTGGAAAAGTCGTCGTGCTCGCGCTGTGGGCCGGGTTCGACTATCTCGGCCCCACGCGGCACCGCGCGCACGAGCTGAACGCGATCCACTCGCTGTTCGCCGATGTCCCCGATGTCGCGTTCGTCGGCATTCACGATTCGACCGTGCCGGCGGAACAGGTGCAGCGGTACGTCCGCGAACTGGGCTTCACGTTTCCCGTCGGTTGCGACCAGCCGCCGTACGAAACCTATGCGCGTTACCAGACGCAGCAAATCCCCCAGATCGTGCTCATCGACAAGCGTGGGCTCGTCCGCTTCTACGCCACCGAGGGTCGGCTGCTCGAGCTCATCAAGGTGCTCCGCCGCGAATGACGCCTCAGCGTTTTGGCGCGGCAGCCGCCCCGCCGGTCTGGCAGTTGATCCATCCCGAGTCGCCGTCCGCGTAGTGCTCTTTCTTCCAGATCGGCAACCGGTGCTTGATCTCGTCGATGATGTACCGGCACGCGTCGAACGCCTCGCCGCGGTGGCCCGCGCTCACGCCGACCCACACGGCCATGTCGCCAATATCGAGCGGGCCGACGCGATGCACGCACACCGCGCGGACCAGCCCGAACTTCTGCCGCGCCTCGGCCAGCACCTTCTCCCCTTCCTTCCGCGCGACGGCCTCGTAGCCCTCGTAGTCGAGCCGGACAACACGCCGTCCCTCGTTTTCGTTGCGCACCCACCCCTCGAACGTCGCGCACGCGCCCGCGGCCGGGTCCTCCACTAGCGCACGCAACGCGTTCACGTCGATCGGCTCCGCGCTGAGCGAAAACGTCATCTGCCCGACCCTCCCGCCACCGGCGGTATGAACACAATCGTATCGCCTTCCGTGATCTCGCGGGCCCAGTCCGCGAATTCCTCGTTCACCACCAGCTTGAGCCGGCGCCGGTCGAGGTCGAACCCGTGCCGCGCGTCGAGTTCGTCGTAGATCTCCGCCGCCGTAGCCGCCGAGGTCCACACGTCCTCTTCCGCGCGGCCCCGCCGCTCGCGCAACACCGCGAAATACTGCACGGTCACCCGGCGTGAATCCGCCCCGTCGTTCATCGCCGCGCGCCGCCCGCGCGCAGCAGCGATTCGACCGCCGCGAGGTCTTCCGGGGTGTTCACGTTGAACAGCATCCGGTCCTCCGGCGGGCACAACAGCCGCACGTCCGCGTCCGCCAGCGCCTCGCGCAAACTCGACCGTCCCGCCGCGAACCGCTCGCGCAACTGCGGATACAGCGACGGCTCGTAAATGGCGAACAACGGCTCGAAGAATCCGTCCGACGCCATGAATGCCGTCCCCTGTCGCGACGGGTCGCGGTTCAGCAGCAGCGTCCGCACCGCCCGCGCGTCCGCGAACGGCAAATCGCACGCGAGCACGAGCCACGCGGCGTCCGGGTATGCCTCCATCGCCGAAAGCACGCCGCCGATCGGTCCCGCGGACTCGTAGCAATCGTCGATCCGCGGCAGGCCTTCCAGCGCGGCGACGCTCCGCTGGTCCGGCCGCACGCTGACAAACGCCTTGCCCACCACGTCCGCCAGCAGGGTGTACTCGTGGCGCGCCTGCGGCACGCCGTGCACGGAGATGGCGCACTTGTCGCACCCCATCCGCCGGCTGTGCCCGCCCGCCAGCACCAGCCCCCATACCGGCGGCGTCTCAACCTTCGGCAACATAGTCGCTCTTGCCTCCGCGTTTTTCGATCAGCCGCACGTCGCGCACGACGATCCCGTGCGACATGCCCTTGCACATGTCGTAGACCGTCAGCGCCGCGATCGTCGCCCCGGTCAGCGCCTCCATCTCGACCCCCGTCTTGTGCGTCACCGCGCACCGGCAATCGATCGTCAGCGTGCCGCCCGCGCCCGGCGTGATCTCGATCCGGCAATCGTCCAGGCCGATCGGGTGGCACATCGGGATCAACTCGCTCGTCTTCTTCGCCGCCATGATCCCCGCGACGATGGCCGTCTGGAACACCGGACCCTTCGGACTCGTCAGCTCGCCGCCGGAAATCGCCGCGGCGACGGCGCTCGGGAGTTCCACGATCGCCCGCGCGTGCGCGGTCCGGCGCGTCGCCGATTTCCCGCCGATGTCCACCATCGACGGCTGGTTCTTGTCGTTAATGTGCGACAGCATTCAACCGCCCACCCTGTACATTTCCACCTTCGTGCCCAGTTGCGCCCCGTGCACCGCGCGCAATTCCGAATACCGATCCTCGCGCGCGCCCCACACGCTCCGCAACAGCGCGTCAAGGCTCTCCGCGTCCAGCCCGCCGCGCAACGGCCCGCGCAGGTCCGTCCCCGACGCCGCGAAGAGGCACGTGAACAGCACGCCGTCCGCCGAGATGCGCGCGCGGGTGCAGTCGCCGCAAAACGTCTCCGTCACGCTCGAAATGAACCCCACCTCGCCTTGTCCGTCGTCGAACACGTAGCGCGACGCGACCTCGCCGCGGTAGTTCGCGTCCGCCGCGCGAATCGGGTATCGCGCATGGATGCGGTCCCGCAGTTCGCGCGAGGACACGACTTCGTCGAGCTTCCAGTGGTTCCGAGTGCCCACGTCCATGTACTCGATGAACCGCACCGCGATGCCGGTGCCGCGAAAGTGTTCGACGAGGTCCAGCACCGTATGGTCGTTCACGCCGCGCTGGACGACGGCGTTCACCTTGATCGACTCGAATCCGGCCGCCTGCGCCGCCGCGATCCCGTCCAGCACATTCGACACCGGCGCTCCGCGGCCATTCATCCGACCCGAGACGTCGTCGTCGAGGGAATCGAGGCTTACCGTCACGCGTTTGAGGCCCGCATCGCGCAATTCGGCCGCCTGCCGCCGCAACAGCAGCCCGTTCGTCGTCAGCGCGAGATCATCCACGCCCTCAATCGCGCTCAACCGGCGGATTAAGTGATGCAGGTCCTTGCGCAACAACGGTTCGCCGCCCGTGATGCGCAGCTTGGTCACGCCGAGCCGCGCGAACGCGCGCGCTACCGTCTCGATCTCGCCAAAGGTCAGCAACTCCGCTTCCGGCAGGAACTGGTACCCCTCGCCGTAGCGGTCCTGCGGCATGCAGTACGGGCACCGCAGATTGCACTTGTCGATGACCGAAATGCGCAGGTCGTGCAGAGTGCGGCCGAGCCGATCGGCGATGCGCGGTTCGGTGTGCAACGGTTGGACGGCGGCCATGACGAAATCCCAAACGGACATCATACTAAACCCCGCGGGACCCCGCGCAGTTCTGCTATGATCCACCGCCCGGGAGGAAACCATGGACGCGACCATCGCCCTGCCTGCGCTGATGCGCTGGATTCACATGCTCTCCGCCGTCACTGTCGCCGGCAGCATCTTCTTCTTCGTCATCGTGCTGCGCCCCGCGGCCGCCAAGGCGCTCGGCGCGGACCAGCAGGCCGCGCTGCGCGACGCCGTCATGCGCCGGTGGAAAATGATCATCCACCCGTCGATCGTGCTCTTCCTCGTCAGCGGGTTTTACAACTACCTGAACGTCACCGCCCCGGCACGCGAGGGCCAGTCGCTCTATCACGCACTCTTCGGCGTGAAGTTCCTGCTCTCGATCGCAGTATTCGCGCTCGCCATTGTGCTCACGTCCACGCGGAACTGGTCCGCGCACTGGCGCGAGGGCCGCGGCGCATGGGTCGTGTTGACCGTGCTCACGTTCGCCATCGTCCTGATCGCGGGCTGGATGAAGATAATGCCCACCCCGGAATCCGCCACGCAGTAGCCGGAGTTACGCCGTCCCGCGGATGAGGCTCTCGCGGGTGACCGGTCCCGCCGGCACCTTCTCGTTCGCCAGCCGCAACGTCGCGTGCGGCCGCTGCTCCTGCGCCCACAACAGGAACCGGTAAACGCGCTCATACACCTCGCCCGATCGCGGACCGTTCACGATCCCGTGGTTTTCGCGCTCCAGGATCGTCAACTCCTTCAGCGGCGTCCCCACCTTCGAGAAAATGTCCATCGCGCTGCTCGGGTCGACCACCGGGTCCTTCGACCCCTGCACGACCAGCGTCGGCACGACGATGTCTGGCAGCGCGCGCTCCATCGCCTCCATCGCGCGGTTCAACTCACGCACGCCGGCAATCGGGTTGCGCTTGTAGTTAATGTTCTCATTCTCCGGCGAGTTCTGGACGTATTCCCAGCCCGTCTCGCCGCCGCGGATGCGCTGGATTAGATTGTTGAAACTGACCACCGACGGCACCAACCGCGCCGCGAATTGCCGTAGTTTGAGCGGCGCACAAATCGAAAACGCGGCCTTGATCTTGTCGCGCTTCAATCCCGCCCCCATCAGCGCCAGCGTGCCGCCGGTCGAGAACCCGCCCAGAATGATGTCGTCCGTCAGCGATTTCACCACGACGTAGCCGCGGTTCAGCGACTCGTACCACTCGCTCCACTGCGTCCGCGCGAGGTCTTCCGGCGACGTACCATGCCCCTTGAGCCGCACGACGTACACCACGTACCCGCGTTCGTACAGAAACTGCGCGAGCGCTTGCACTTCGCGCGGCGCCGCCAGATACCCATGCACGAGCACAATCCCCGCGCGGTATCGCTCCGGTACGAGCAGATACGGCCGCCCCACGTCCATCGGGTGGCTCTCCGCGGACCGGAACTGGAGGTAGTCCTTCTCGAAGATCCGCTGGTCCTCGTCCAGGAACCGCTTCCGCAGCACCTCCGAGAGTTCCGATCTCGGCATCTCGGCAATGCGCTTGATGCGTTCGGCGAACCCTTCCAGCGGCTCCACCTCGTTCGCGATCACGTGCGTCATCTCGAGCGCGCGGATCGAGTGGAAGTCCGTCTGCCCGGGAGTGATCCCCGGCGTACGCCGGAACAGCGTTCCTTCCTTCTCGAGCACGCCCTCGTGCAGGCACAACTGCAGAAAGTCATCGAACTTTGGGCTCGGGTCCTCGTACAACACGTCCTTGTACGTGTTGCGCAACAGGCTGTGAAGCTGGTGCTTGTTCTCCTCGACCAACTCCTGCGTCGCGAGGTACACGCGATTGCGGTATCGCCGCTCCGTGAACGGCGACGCGCCCTGGTGCCGCACCATCGTCGCAAACACGTGGTCGTAGTTCACCCGCGTCAGCTTGTATATGTTGTCCATGTACCGGTGCATCAGTTGGTCCGCGGCCTCGTGGAACAACGACTTCGGGTCCGCCTCGAGCTTGTGCAGGTCGTCGCCGCACGCCATCAGCTCGGCGTATTCCGGGTCATACAGATACGCCCGGACGTCGATCGGCTCGCCCATCGTGATGTCGATGTCGGTGTCTTCGGAGACCAGCGTCCCCTCGACGGACAGTTCCTCGAGCGCACGCTCGCTGAGATCCTTCGTCATCGCCGCTGCCATGCGCAGAATCACATTGTCGCGCGCGCGAATCGGGTAATACGTGATGTTGATCGGGATGATCACCGTGCGCTTGGCGATCATCGACGCGAAGTCGTCCTCAGGGCCCAACTGGAACATCGCGCGCGCTTCCGCCAGCCCCGCCTGCGACGGATTGCTGAACATGCACTCGATCTTGTGACGGTAGAATTCCGCCCGCAGCGCGAGCAGGCCCGCGCCCTTGTGCGGCGGGCGTCGGCCGCCCCGGTTGTACACGTTGAACGCGCCCGCCGGGTCGAGGACCTTCTTGTCCTTGATCATCTGCCCTTCCGGGAAGATGACCCACGGATGATCCCCGCGCAACAACGACCGCACAATCACCTTGTCGCGGTCGGGGTCCTGCGTCGAGACCGTGCCCATGCTCCGCAGGAAATTGCCGATTTTCCCGACGAAGAGCTCCCCCGCGGCGAGCGACCACACTTCCTTTCCGGTGTGCTTGTTGAGCTGGTACGGCAGCAGGATCGTTTCGAGGCGCGTGAAGTGGTTCACGGCGAAGATAATCGCCATGTCCGGCTGGATGACGCCGGCATTGTGCACCCGGACATCGGCCTTGATCAGGCGCGACGCGAGTCGTAACGCCCATTTCGTGGTCGTAAACGCAAACGACGGCATGCCATCTCCCGCGCGCCGGGCCCCCGCCGCCGCGCGTCACCTCTCACGCGCATTGTAACGCACCCGCCGGTGCAGGCGGAACCCGTGACGCCTCAGACCGGTGCCGTCCGGTTCAGTCGATAGATGAACGCCAGCACCTCGGCGACCGCGCGATACAGCGGCTCTGGGATCTCCGTCCCCAAGTCCAGCGCCGCCAGCGTCCGGACCAGGTCGGGATCCTCGTGCACCGCGACGCCGTTCGCGCGGGCAATCTCCAGAATCCGCTCAGCGACATGGCCCGCACCGGACGCGACCACGCGCGGTGCCTGCTCCTTCGCGGCGTCGTACCGTAGCGCAACGGCGTGGCGGCGCGAGGCATCGTCGGGATTCGGCGGATTCATGTCACGCATTCGCCTCAAAACCCGAAAATCGCGACGCCATCGCTGCGAGCGCCGTCACGCGGTCGCCGTCCCACGCTTCAGCGCGGACCCGCGCCCCGCCGTACCCCGCCGCGCGCAGCGATTCTTCGAGCGCCGGCGCGGCCTCGTCAATCGCATGCCGCGCAGGTTCCGCGGAGGCGCGAATCAGGCACGAACACGCCTCGCCGATCGTTTGCAATTGGATCCACAGCGAACCCAGACGCGACAGTTCCAAATCCAGCACGACGGTCTGAACTCGGTCCCGCAGCACCGATCCTCGCGATTCGTCTCCGAAGAAGTGTACCTGCCCGCGCTCGAAACCCGACGCGCGCGGGAATGGCACCTCCAGAAACTGGTACGGCGCCTCGAACCCGCGCACGTTTTGCATCCGCGCCGCCTCGAACCGCTCCACCAACGGGTCGATCGCGCGCAGGACGGGATCGGCGGACGACCCGAGCGACGCGCGATGCGCCGCGATCTCATTGCGCAACGCAAGCAGGTCGTCCAACAGCGCACGTTCTCCCGCGGGCCGCGCGTCCGATGGGCGTCCGCGGAGCGACGCGCGCGCGGCATCCAGTGCGCGGGCGAATTCCGCCGAAGTCTCCGCGGCGAATCGGTCCATCGCCGCGAGAAATTGATCGCGCACTCCCGCCATAAGTTTTCCGGACGTCACCGCCGCGTCGAGCGACTCCACGAGCTGTCCCAGTTGCATCGCAACGCGTTCCCGCCCGACGAGCATCTCCAGCAACGCGCGCACGGCCTCCCTGGGCAGACCCGCGACATTCGGCGTCAACGCAAGCGCTTGTTGCTGCGAGATCGCCGATGAAAGCACGGGGAGCAATTCCGAAAGAATCGCGGACGGCGAAGACACGGCGGGCGAGGCCGAAGCCGCTGCAGCCGGGGACGTCTGCGGGCGGATCTGTATCTGTTTGGCGCCGTTTTCCTCGATAATCTGAACGCGGACGGGCATGCCGGGAGGCAAATCCAGTCCCGCTGGGAGCGGCAATCGCGCGTTCGGCAGCGCCAGCGCCAGTCCGCCCGAGTCAGCCACGACACGCGCGGACACGGCTCCGCCGCCCGATAACAGATTGAGCAGCGGGTCCGCGTTCGCGAACCGCGCGAGCGCGATCGTCTGAACGGCCCCCGCGCCGATCATCGCGCCCCCGACACGACCGGCCTACCGGTCGCGGTCCTGCCGCAGGCTGAGAATCAGCCGGACCTCGCCCTTGCCGACGCCGAGCTCGCGCGCAATCTCCGGCACGCGCATCCCCGCGTCGCTGTATTCGTACACGCGCTTCTGAATCGGCGTCAGGTAGTGGCCGCCGTTCCCCTCGCGTCCCGCGTCGAGCACCTCGGACGACGTGGGCCCCCGCAGGCCCGCCGAAGCAGGTTGCAGGTTTAGCAGGTCGCGGTACGCTGCGCGCGTTTCTTGTACTTCGTCGTCCGTCAGATCCGAATCGTGGCCGTTCGTCGATTCGTCCTCGCCGTATTCGTCCTCGATCCCGGCGCCGTCGGATTCAACCGCGCTCCCGGTCATCCTCCAGCGATCGATGAAATCCGTCGCGCGCGCGGGCTCGTCCTCGGGGATGATCTCAAGCGGTGGCTCGACGTGCTCGACCGCGTCCGCTTCCTCGACGTCTTCCTCGGGCGCGTCTTCCTCCAGCGCCGCCTCCGCCGAGTGATCGACCCCCTGTAACCGCCGCTCCAGCGACGACAGGTCCTTGCGCGTGCGCGTCGCCAGCGCGGCCAGTTCCCGCTTGGTGCGTTCGAGGTCCGCCCGCACGTCGCCCGTGGACTGGATCAGCTTGCGGACTTCGTTCACCTTGCGGTCGATGCTGATGTTGAACTCGCGCGCAAGGTCCTTCTGCTGCGTCAGGATGTCCCGCATCGTCTGAAACAGGATCATCATGTTCGTCAGATCGGACTGCATGTGCGCAGGCGGCCGGCTCCCCAGCCGTAGGTCGCGCCACAGGAAGTACACGAGCGCGCCGAAGCACCCGAATACGGTGACGACCAAGCCCCCTATCGCTAGCGGAAAGTAAAGTTCACTACTAATCATCTTCACTCCGTGACGCTACGCAACACACATCTCACACCGACGACAGACCGAGAAGGATCGCTACCGGCGGGAGTCTCTGCTAAATTGTCACGTCTAACGCGTGGTCCTCTCCGGAACGCGGAAGCGGCCGCGCAGTCGCGGGCGCCTCTTCTGCATCGCGGCGCCGCCGGCGCTCGCGCGCCTGGCCCTGTCCGCGTCCGTCCTGGTTCACGCCTTCGCTCTCCGTCTGTTTCGTCTCGGCCACGACATGCTCGCGCGCCGCACGCTGCTGCTCCGCGTCGATCTGCGCGCGCTGTTGCGCAAGTAGCGCCGCCCGAGCCGCCGCGTCCTGCATCCGTTCCGCGGCAAGCGTCCGGCCGAGTTCGGTTTGCATGTCAATCGGCTGCGGCATCGCTCAGTCGCCCGTGCCCTGTCCTGTCAGATGTCCGCGTGGACCGCCTGGCGCAACCGCTTTAATGCCGCGCCGTGAATCTGGCAGATACGCGACTCCGAAACCTCTAGAACCGCTCCAATTTCCTTCAAGGTTAATTCTTCGTAGTAATATAAATTTAACACTTTTTGCTGCTGGTCTGGCAACTCCAGGATCGCCTCCACCAGCTTTTCCTGCCTTTCCGCCGCCGTCGCCTCGGATTCCGGGGACTTGGACGCCGTGTCCTGGATAAGGTTGGCCTTCCGGGCCTCCGCCCGGTCCTCTTGGGGCAGATAGTCGTCCAGCGACAGCACCTGCGCCGTCTGGACCTGCGCCATCGTCTCCTCGACCTGCTCGGCCGGCACGCCCAGGGACTCCGCCACGTCCTCCATGGACGGCTCCTCGCCCTGCTGGTGCCGCAACGTATCGCGCACCTGCCCAATCTTTCGCGCCATCGCCCGGAGCGATCGCGGCGCCCAGTCCAGCGACCTGATCTCGTCGAGGATCGCGCCGCGGATGCGGATCGTCGCGTAGGTCGAAAATTTAATGTCCTGCGCCGGGTTGAATTTCTCGACCGCGTCCAGCAGGCCGAGCACGCCCCACCCCACCAGGTCGTCCAACTCGATCACCGGCGGCACGTGCATCGCCATGCGGCCTGCCACGAACCGCACGACGCCCATGTAACGCAGAATCAGGTCGTCGCGCGCGGCGGCGTCCCCGTTCCGCTTGAACCGGACCCACAGGTCCTTCTCGTTCGCCGCTGTGCTCAACGCAGGCTCTCGATGCGCTCCCGCGGACTGACGATTTCCGTGATGCGCAACCCGAACCGCTCGTCCACCACCACGACGTCGCCCCGGGCAATCAATTTGCCGTTCACGAGCAGTTCGATCGGTTCGTCCACGACGTGGCCGAGCTCGATGATCGATCCAGGACCGTAATTGAGGATTTCCGACACCGGCACCTCGACCTTGCCCAGCCGCGCCGTCGCCACGAGTTCAATGTCCATCACCACGTCGAGGTTGTCGGGCAACGGCCCGCCGTTGCGGCGCGGCGCGTGGTCCGCGTCCGCCTCCGGCGTGAAATCCTGCAGGATGTCCCGCACTTCTTCCTTGCTCACCAGCGGTTCCTCCGTATCCGGCGCCGCCCCGGCTGCACGCCGCTCCAACTCCCCCGAATACAACAGCAGCGCCGCCGTCGCGCCGGTCTCGTCGCTGAACTGAACTTCGACCGCGATCGCGTCGTTGCCCATCGCGGCGGTCAGCGCCGCGGCGTCGCCCCCGATACGGTATTCTACCTTCTCGGCCGCGATCGCCCCGCCCAACGCCGCCACACCGCCACCCGCAATTGCGTCGCTCAATTCCTGCAACGCTGCGGAGTCCGCCGCGGAAACCATCACGCGCGTGGCCGGATCCTCGCCGCTGACACGCGCCACGAGCGATGCCGCATCGGCCTGCGACATCAGGACCGCCGCCGCGCCGCCGCCGCGCACACGCGCCACGAACCAGACGGGATGCGACACGCACCATCCCGAAATCTGCGCGGTCGATGCGCGTTGCGGCGCCTTCGCCTTCGGTGTAACGCGCGCGCCGAGCAACGCGCCCAGCGATCCCGACGCGCCCGCGAGCATTCGCCCGCCGAAGCCCGCCGATGCGTTCGCGTCCACGGCCGCTCCCTAGTCGTTCCGCACGACGGACGCGATCTGCACGGAACTCTGTTCGCCGCGCCTGCCGGGACGCCCCGTGAACCGCGTGACACCGCCCACGCGAATCGGGATCGCCTCCGAGGCGTTCGTATCCAGCGCCATCACGTCGCCGGGTTGCAATTGCCAGATGTCGCTCAGTTGCACGCGCGTCGCGCCGAGCACCGGCTCGACGGCCACCCTCGCGCGGCGGACCGTCGCCTCGATGTGCCGGCGGAACTGCGCCATCAGCTCGGGCGCATGGTGGCGCTGATAGTGCGCCTGCGTCGAAATCTGGTCCAGAATCGGGTTCACGACGACGAGCGGCACGCACATGTTCATCGATCCGACCGTCTCGCCAACGTACACCTCGAACCCCACGAGAATCACCATTTCACTACCCGCAACAATCTGCACAATCAGCGGGTCGCTCTCCTGGTTCACCACGCCCATCTTGAATTCGACCAGGTGTTCCCACGCGCGCTTCCAGCTATCCAATATCATCAACACGATGCGGTAGACGATCCGGTCCTCGATCTCCGTCAGCTCGCGCGGCGCGCCCAGCGCCTGGCCCCGGCCGCCCAGCACACGATCGACAATCGGAAACACCATCGACGGACTCATCTCGATCACCGCGTGGCCGTCGAGCGGTGCCATATCGATGATCGACATCGACGTCGGCCGCGCGACTGACAGAATGAACTCGTCGTAGGTGAGCTGATCGATCGACACGAGGTCCACGCGCACCACCGTGCGCAGAAACGGCGGCAGCACGATGCCCAGCTCGCGCGAGAATGCCTCGAACAGGCTCTGCAGGCCCTTGAGCTGATCTTTCGAGACGCGTTCGGGCCGGCGGAAGTCGTAGGTCGAAAGGACCGGGCCGTCGTCCTGGCCCGCCGAAGCGAGTTCCTGGTCCGCGTTCGCTTCGTCCACCGACGTAAGAAGCAGATCGACTTCTTCCTGGCTCAGGATGTCGGCCATCGCGCGCCCCGTGGCCCCCGTTAAGTGGTTCGCAGCATTATGCTTCCGCCCCCGGAAGCCTTCGCACTATAACACAGCATCTGGACCCCCGCAATGGCCGAAAGCCCGCGTCACGCGCTGCGCAACACGCGGTTCGCCCAGCGCCGCGCGCGGATGCCCGCCCGAGAATCCAGCCACGCCAACCGATCAAGCCTGCCTTCGACTTTCGCCGCGAACGACTCGAGCGTGTCGCTCCGGTCGATCCAAATCCGGCGCAACGCGAAGCGATCGCGTTCGGTCCCGTTTACACCGTACCGGTTCGACACCGCGCACCCGTACCCCGCCTCGCGCACGATTCGCGCGGTCAACGGCGTGTAGTCGAGCGTCGACCCGAAGGGGTAGGCGAACGCCGCCACCGCGCGGCCGATCTCGGTTTCGATCGCGTGCTTGCACCCGGCGATCTCCGCGCGCTGCGTCGCTTCAGTCTGTTCGGACAGCCGCCGATGCGTCACGGTGTGGCCGCCAATCTCCCAGCCGCTCGCCGAGAGTTCGCGTAACTCGTCCCACGTCATCAGTCGAGCACGGTCATCGGACGAATCGTCATGGTCGAGATGCCCGCCTGCCCGGCCCGACACGAAGAACACCGTCGCGGGCATCGCGAACGATTCGAGCACCGGCGCGGCCTCTGTCAGGTTGTCGCGGTAGCCGTCGTCGAAGGTGATTGCGACGCCCTCCGCGCCGTCGGCCGCGTCCGCGAGCGGGATCGCGCGATAGTGGTCCGAGAGCCATCGCATCTGTTCGCGAAACGCGGCGGAGGTCACGTTCATCTCGTGATCGCGCCCGCCCACGCTGTGATACGTGAGGATCGCCGATCGCTCCGCGCCCATCGGCACCGGTGTCTCCGCCAGTCGCCGCAACGCGCGTTTCAGGCCGCCTTTGAGCCGTTCGCCGCTGTGCATGCCGTTCCGCTCCCGCCCGCCGCATTCGGTTCGATTCGTCTCGCGCGCGCCCAGCCGTACGCGTACCCAGCCGCGTACACGCCGTACGCCACCAGCCGGATCCACTCCCCCCGGCACGCCGCCCGCATGAGCCGGATCGGAAACCGCGCCGCGCGATACCACAACGGCCGCCGCGGCTGAAACGTCTCCGATGAAACGTCTTCGTGCGTGTCGTACACGCTGTCCGGCTGAAACTTCTGCGCGTACGCCGATCCGAACCCATTCCGGAAAAACGTCCGCGTCAACGCGCGCCAACCGTCCGGCAGCGGATGATAGATCCGCGCTCCGGGCACTAGCACCACACGATGTCCCGCCGCGCGCAATCGCACGCGCAGATCCGGATCCAGTCCCCGCACGATGTCCTCGCGCTCGCCGCCAATCGCGTCGAACACGCGTCGCGGGATCGCACAACATCCGTGACACGCAAGGTCGCTGTCCGTCAGTTCGGAAACGTCGGGCGTGTGGAGCCGCGGGAACTGCGCCGCCGCGCGCCGTTGAAACGCGTTCGCCTCGGGATCGACCGCGATGCTCGCGCCCGCCATCCCGACGTTCGGGTGCGCGTCAAGACACGCAACCAATCGCTCGATCACGTGCTCGTCCGCCAACCGGCTGTCGTCGTCCAAGATGACGATGTATTCGCCGGTCGATCGGCGCACGCCTTCGTTAATCGCCCGCCCCTGTGGAAACACGCCCTTCACGAGGATGACGTCGTGGTCGCGAAACGTCTGCCCATCGATGGTCTGCAAGAGTCGCGGCACGGCTCCGCCGCGGTGTCCGTCCAGGCTTGGAATGACGATGGATACGCGCGGCGACGCCACAGATTTTCCCCCGTAGTCCACACGATAACGTCGCACCGGCCGGATTGGCAACCGCCTGCCACAGTCTCGTCCGGAGCGCAGTCGAATACCACCTCACACCAGGGGTGCGAAGAATCTACATCGATTAATACGTAATTCAATAAAATCAATATCATCCACACACAAAATGTTGTGGTCAAATACTCTTGACTTGAATATGTTGGTGCATATTGTTAAGATTGCCGCAACATATTGGGTTGCGGGTTGGATCGCATACATGTCGTGGTGCGCCACGATCATGCGATGGTCGCTCCGGCTCGTCAATTGGAGGGGAAGGATGCTGGGGCCCATCCTGATCGCGCGAGTCGCTGGTACACCATTCACGCTCAACGATTTACGGCCGGATTCCGAGCTGCTCCACCGCGCAGGCGCATTGAGAAGCGCCGGGCGATCCGTCTCTATTGTTGACGCCGGTAGCTTCGAGACGCTCGAAATGCTCTATCCGCAGAGCGTCCAGTCCGAAGCCTACGAGTGGGCGTTACGCCAGCCGATCGAGACCGTTTCTGCACTCTTCGTCACCGCCTCGGCCCACGGGTTCGCGCTGCCGGCGCGCCTCAGAAAGTGCCAGTCCGCCGTCTACGAGCGTCTCGGCGAACGGCTCGTCGCCAAGTCGGACCCCGCCGCCGTGTGCTTCAAGATCGACGCCAAGAAGGACCTCGCGCCCACCCTGCTCGCCGCACGCCGCGTCCGGGCGATGCGCCCGCGTACGCGCGTGTTCGCTTTCGGGGCCGGATTCGCTGATGACCTCGTGCTCGGCCGCGGCCTGCGCGCCTTCGATGCCGTGCTCCTGGGTCCATCGTTCCCCGTCGCGGAGCTCTGCGAGGCGGCCGATCGCAAAGCCTGGCGCGCGATTCCAAACCTCGCGTTCTACGACGGCGTCCGCTTGACGCTCACGCGCAAGGAGACGTATCCATCAAATCTCGAAAATGTCGAGTCCGGTGTGGAAAGATTTCTTTACACAGACGGTGCGAAATATAGTAAAATACGCGTCTTTGATGTCGTTACAGTACGGTCGGGAGCAGACTCAAGCAGTATGGGGTCCGGCGATCCTACAGAGCGGTCGGAACGCCTTCGTGCAATCCGCTCGCTATCCGACGCGTTCGATTCCCGCGCGTTCTGCGTGCGTGGCGAGGACGGAACGGCACCCGCCGGAATAGAACGCGACTTGCTCGCCTCCGACTCCCGCTACACCTACTCGACCACACTCGACCCCGCCGTAACCGCCAAGACCCGGCTGGGACTCCTCTCCGCCTCGGGGTGCGCGGCGGTGGACTTGCCGATCTTCACCGGCAGCCAGCGGCTGCTCGACACGCACTACCATCTCAACTTCACGGTGACGCAGGTCGAACGCCTCGCGCGCGCCGCGCGGTTCGCCGGCCTGTTCACGTCAATGCACTTCACCTTCCCGTGCAGTGACGATGACTACCACACCGAGGACGAGACGGTCCGCATCATTCGCCGGTCCACGCCCGGTTCCACCGTCATTTCGCACCTGCCGTCGCAGGGTACGCCCGACGGCGGCTTGCTCGCGCTCGAATTCGGGCCGTTCCGCCGCCGGGCGCGTGCGCGCGCGCGCCAGCAGACCATCGAACTCGAGAAGAAAGTCCGCGAGCTCAACATCGCCGTCGGCATTGACGCGGCCACCGCGCTCGTCGCCGGGCTCGCGGGCTACCGCGGGCGAGAGACGGCCTTCGTCGAGGTCGCGGGCCTGCAATTGCTATCGGGGGACACCACAGGGCTGGCTGAAACCATCGAACAGGTGAACGACGCGGCCCGGAAGCCGGTGCAAACCGGCGCATTCCGCCCGCTGTCAATCTCGCAGAACACCGCGGCCAACTAAGGAGGTTCCGTGCGCCCCCATTCCCCCCGTCCCGCCGTCGTCACGGGGATCGGTGTGCTCGCGTGCAACGGGATCGGCCGCCAGGCGTTCTGGTCCGCACTCGAAGAGGGTAAGTCCGGCATCCGCTTCATCGACAAGTTCGACACGAGCGAGATGCCGTGCCACATCGCCGGGCAGCTCTGGGATTTCAACCCGCTCGACTTCATCAGCAAGGCGAACTACAAACGCTGGCACCGTGCCGTCCACCAATCCATCGCCGCGGCCAAACTCGCGATCGAGGACGCCGCGTTCGACCCATGCCCCTACCCCAGCGACCGCGTCGCGGTCGGCATCGGCACCAGCGTCGGCAACCCCGACGAGACCTACCACCACTGGATGCAGGTCTACAAGGAAAAGGGCTGGGAACACATCGACAAGCTTGCATCGACAGCGAACTCCGGCCACGCCTCCACCGCAAACGTCTCCGCGCAGTTCGGCTATCGCGGGCCCGCCGTCACCATCGCCAGCGGGTGCGCGACCGGCCTCGATGTCCTGCATTGGGGCCGCGAACAGATCCGGCTCGGCCTGGCCGACGCCGCCATCGTCGGCGCGACCGAAGCGCCACTCGAAGAACTCGGGTTCGCCGGCACCTGTTCTCTCGGCATTCTGTCCAAGGAAACCAAGGACCCCGCGTCCGCGATGAAACCCTTCGACCGGCGCAGCGACGGACTCGTACTGGCCGAGGCCGCCGTCGTGTTCGTGCTCGAACGGGCCGACCTCGCCCAATCGCGCGGCGCGAACATCCTGGGTGAAGTCGCCGGCTGCGGTTCGGCCGCGGAAGGCAACAACCCGATCGTGCTCGAACGCGAAGGCGGGGCCGTCAGCCGCGCCATCGGCGCCGCCATTGCCGACGCCGGCCTGCAACCGCCCGACATCGACTGCGCCCACTGCCACGGCGTGTCACTGACAAATTACGACCGCTGCGAGACGCACGGATACAAGCTCGCGCTCGGCGACCACGCTTACCGCATCCCCATTACGGCCACGAAGTCGATGATCGGCCAGGCCTACTCTTGCGGCGGATTGCTGAGCGTCTCCGCCGCGTTGATGAGCCTCCACGAGGGCATCGTACCCGCCACCATCAACCACGCCGAGCCCGACCCCGAATGCGACCTCGATTACGTGCCCGGCGCGTCGCGTATGAACGATGCCGGCACCGCGCTGGTAACCGCGCTCAGCTTCGGAGGCACCCACGCGGCCACGGTGGTGCGCGCATGGAACTAACGCCGGACGCATGATTCGACCATGACGCTGGATCTCCTCATACCGTCAATCCTCAACGGCCTCACCGCGCTGGTCTGTCTCGGGCTGGCGCTGATGGTGCTCCTGCGGAACTGGACGCGCAAGACACACCAGACCTTCGCGCTCCTCGCGATTATCTTCATGGCGTGGGCCATCAGCGTCTTCGGCGCGCTCCAGTCGCGCTCGGAACAGTCGCTCGTATTGTGGGTCCACGCGGCCGAGTTTGTCGTTTGCTTCGTCGCGCCGGCGTTCTATCACTTCGTCGGATACTTCCCGCGCGGCCGATTCGATGGCGACCGGCGGCTGCTCGTCGTGCTCTACGCCGTCGGGTTCATGCTCGCCTGCAACTCGCTCGGCCCGTGGTACATCGACGTCGTGGACATCCCCGAGGGCCGCCCGCCCGTCATTCGCCACGACCCCAGCATCCTCGCGCTCGCCGTGATGCATCTCGTCGCGCTCGTCATCATCCACGGCAACCTGCGCCGCAAGATTCGCGAAACCCAGGGTCTCGGCCGGCGCCAGATCCAGTTCGTGATCACCGGCGTCTACGGCATCGGCCTGCTCTCGACCGTCACCGCCGCCGTCGACCCGCTCCTCGGCATCCCCACGTTCCAGGCTTACGGCCCCGTCGCCGTAATGCTGCTCATGGGCTTCTTCGCCTACGCCATGGTCCGCTACCATCTGCTCGATACGCGCGCCATGATCTCCCGCGCACTCGTCTATCTCCTCGCGACCACGTTCGTCGTCGTCACGTTCGTCATCACCACCGCCATCGTCCGCTCGTTCTTACACGAGCACACGACGATGATCGACGTGTTCCCCGGCATTCTCACCGCCTTCGTCGTCGCCCTCGTGTTCCAGGCCGTCAAGGAACGCGTCGCCTATGTCATCGAGGTCAACTTCCTGCGCCAGCGGTACAACGTCCGCGAACTCTACAATCGCCTTGCGCAGCGTTCTGCGGAAGTCATCGACCTCGAGTTGTACCTGGCCCACATCACCGCCGACATCCAGCAGACCATCGGCGTCAAGACGGTCCGCGTGCTCCTGCTCGACCCCGACGACTGCGCGACGCTCGTCACCGAATTCACCAGCGTCGATGGCGAGCCCCCGATGCGCACGCGCGAGCACACGGTCCTGCTCGACTTCCTCCGCCAGTTCCCGCAACCGCTCATCCTCGAACAAATCCTCCACGGCCGCCCCGACGAGCGGATGGTGCGCGTCGCGAGCAGCCTGGCCGATCTTGAAGCGTTCTTCTGTCTCCCGCTGAAGACCGGCGACGGGCTGGTCGGCATTCTCACCCTCGGCCCGAAGAACACGCACGACATCTACTCGCAGCAGGAACTTGAGGCCTTCCAGGGTCTCGCCGGTTCGCTCGGCACCGCCATCGCCAACGCCCGGCTCTACCGCGCGCTCGCCCGCGTCCACCTGCACCAGTCCAACGTCTTCAGCCAGATGCGCGAGGGCGTCATCGCGGTCGATACCGCCGGCCGCGTGACGGTCGCGAACGATTCCGTACGCCAGTTGCTGCCCGGCGTCGCGCAGGGCCAGCACCTCACCGCGCTACCCAAGGAAATCGCCGATCTGCTCCGCACCACGCTCGAACGCGATACGCCCGTCAGCGATTATGAAACGTCCGTCCCGCGCAGGGACGGCGAACCCATCCCCTGCATCGTCTCGAGCTCGTGCCTGAAAACTGAGGACGGCCAAACCACCGGCGCCGTCGCGCTCCTCTACGACCTCTCGCTGATCAAAAGCCTCGAGCGCAACGTCCAGCGCGCCGACCGGCTCTCGTCCATCGGCACGCTCGCCGCCGGCATGGCGCACGAGATCAAGAACCCGCTCGTCTCCATCAAGACCTTCACGCAGCTCCTCGCCGACCGATACAAGGACCCTGAGTTCCGCGCCACGTTCGAGGAAGTCGTCCCGCACGAAGTGGACCGAATCGACACGATCGTCTCGCGCCTGCTCGACTTCGCGCGGCCGCGTCCCGTCTCCTACACGCAGGTCAACATCAAGCGGACGCTCGAGGAGGTCATCGCGCTGCTCGAGAACCAGCTTCGCAAGGGCTTCATCGAGGTCAAGCTCGATTTCCCCGAAACACCGCTCTACGTCCGCGGCGACGACCAGCAATTGCATCAGGCGTTCCTCAACCTCTTCCTGAACGCCATCGACGCGATGAAGGCCGACGGCGACGGCACGCTCTCCATCCGCGCGCGCCAAGGCTATCTCTTCAAACGACGCAAGAACGTTTCCAGCCTCATCGAGCGCAAATGCGTCCGTATCGCGGTCACCGATTCGGGTTGCGGCATCCCGGCGTCGAAACTGCCGGACGTGTTCACGCCATTCTTCACCACCAAACCGGAGGGCTGCGGGCTCGGGCTCGCAGTCGTCCACGGCATCATCGAGGAGCATGGGGGCGAGATAGACGTCTCGAGCATCGAGGGCGAAGGCACGACGTTCACCGTGTCACTGCCGCTGACGCTCGAGGCCGAAACCGAGGAGAACACGGTTTTCCACGAGGGGGCGGAAACCAATTCGTAGTAGGATAGGTGCTGTATCATGAACATCATCATCGCCCTTGCAGACGACCGCTCCATCGTGGAGTCCCTTCGCGCCGCCCTGCCGAAGACAGATCTCCTCCTCGTGGAGAATTCCGTACCAGACGTGCTCCGCCGGCTCGTCAGTCTCCGGCCTGATGCCATCGTGCTTGACGACGCCCGCGGCCTCGGGTTGGACGCACTCCGTCAGCTCATCGACGCCGCCCCGACCGTCCCCGTCGTCGCTCTCGTCTCGACGACCCATGCGGACGCCGCCGCGGCGTATTACGGAGCAGGCGCGCGTGTCTGCATCGCCAAGCCATTCCAGCTCGATGAACTCGAGGAAGCCTTTGAACGATGCCGTGCGCCCGAACCCGCGCCGCAGGCGTCGCCCGGCACGGCGCCCGCCGCCTCCTACACGTCCTCGGTCTCCCAGCACCAGGCCGCCCTGCGCTGGATGGGCCGCTCGCTCGGTCACGTCGAGGACACCGGCCGGCTCGTCCAGGGGCTCGTGGATGTGCTCGTGGATTCGTTCGACGCCGTGCGCGCCTGCGTGCTCTTGCAGGTGAACGCCGCCGTCCGCGTCGTCGCCAGCCACGGCATCCCGCAAAATGTCGCCGGCGGCGTCCAGCTCCGGTTCGACCAGGGTCTCATGCGCCACTTCGAACTTCAGCCCACGCTCGTCGACCGCCGCCGGCTTGCCCCAGGCGATCCCGGCGAGCGGGAACTGGCCGTATTGTCGGGCCGGCTCGCACTCCCGCTGATGACCGGCGGCCGCACCTGCGGCGCGATTGTCCTCGGCGAGAAGGCGTCCGGCATCGACTACGACCGTGACGAGATCGACCTCCTGATCACGCTCGCGCGGTGCACTACCTCCTGCCTCGAACGCGCCCAGCGCCAACGCGACGCCGCGCGCCAACAGTCCCGCCTCGATGCGGTCCTCGCGAACATCACCGCGGGCGTGATCACCGTCGGGCCGGACAAGAAGATCTCGATGATGAACGAGAGCGCCGAGCGCATCCTGCACCTGTCCGCGTCCTCGCTCCTGGGGCGCAGCGTGCAGAAACTCGGTTCCGCCTTCGCCGACATCGTCCTGCGCACCATGCAGGACGGCAAGCCGCGCGTCCGCCAGCGCATCCGCGACGCCGCGCTTCGCGCCGAACTCGGCATCAGCGTCACGCCGCTCGGTTCCGAAGGCGCCGTCGCGATCTTCTCCGTGCTCTCCGCCGACGACGCCGTGGGCGAGAAGGATGTCGGCTTCAGCCCGCTCTGGCAGTTCCTCGCGAGCCGCGTCGCGCAGGAAATCAAGAACCCCATGGTCGCGATCAACACCTTCGCACAACTGCTGCCCACGCGCTACGACTCCGACGAGTTCCGCCGCGAGTTCTCGGAAATCGTCCAGTCCGAGGTCGGCCGCATCAACCGCGTCGTCGAAGCGTTGTATGAGTTCGCCGCGCAGCCCCGGCTCGAACTCGGCGTCTCCGACCTCACCCGCGACGTCCAAGGCATCCTCAGCGATTTCGACCACATCCTCAAGGAAAAGCGCATCAAACTCCATACCGAATTCGACCCCGGCGAAACGCCCGTCCGCATCGACAGCGGCCAGTTCGCGCGTGCAGTGCGCAATGTGATACAAAATTCCATCGAAGCCATGCCGGAAGGGGGAACGCTCAAGGTCTCGACCCGCCGCGACAACGGCCGGTGCGAATTGGTCGTCGCCGATACGGGCTCGGGGATCACCGAGGGCGACAGCGAGCACGTGTTCACGCCCTTCTTTAGCACCAAGGAGAAGGGCATGGGCCTCGGGCTCACGATGGCAAGCCGCATTCTGCAGGAACACGAGGGTTCGCTGAACCTGACGCAGGACACCGAAGGCAGCAAGTTCGTCTTCGAATTGCCGGTCGCGCCGAAAGGCTGACGGCCGGCGGGGAACAAGGGGGCGGACCGGTTCGCGCATGCGGACCGGCCGCATAGGGGGAACAATGGACAAGATTCTCGCCGTGGACGACGAGGAGAGCGTCCGGCAGTCGTACCGCATCATCTTGTCTCAGCAGTACAACGTCAACCTCGCGCGAAACGGCCGCGAAGCGCTCGACTTCCTCGAACGCAACCACGTCGACGTCATTCTGCTCGACCTCACTATGCCCGGCATGTCCGGCGAGGAAACGCTCCGCGAACTCGAGAGCCGCGGCAACACCGTCCCCGTCATCGTCGTCACCGCGTCCAGTTCCGTCGGGTCGGCCGTCGAGGCCATGAAGCTCGGCGCGCGCGAATACATCCAGAAACCGTTCGACGTCGCCGACCTCCAGTTCCACATCCAGCGCGTGCTCAAGGAGGACCGCTCCAAGCGCGAACTCAAGGCCCTGCGCGAGGCCGAAGTCGAAGGCTTCGAGCAGATGATCGGCTCCAGCCCCGCGTTCACTAACGCCGTCGCCAAAGCCAAGCAAGCCATGAACGTTGACAGCGCCGTCCTCATCACGGGCGAGAGCGGCACCGGCAAGGACCTCCTCGCCCGCGCCATCCATTTCGGCGGACGCCGCAAGGACAGCCCCTTCGTCCCGCTCTCCTGCTGCGCCATTCCGTCGCAACTCGTCGAGAGCGAACTGTTCGGCTACGAAAAAGGCGCATTCACCGGCGCGGACGCGTCCCGCGTCGGCAAGATGAAGGTCGCCGACAAGGGCACGCTGTTCCTCGACGAAATCGGCGAAATGCCGCTCGAAGCCCAGGCGAAGCTGCTCCGCGTCCTCCAGGACAGTTGTTTCTACCCCGTCGGCAGCGTCAAGCAGGTCCAGGTCGACGTCCGCATCGTCTGCGCGACGAACCGTAACCTGCCCGACGCCATACAGGATGGCCTGTTTCGCGAGGACCTCTTCTATCGCGTCAACGTGCTCAACATCGAGATGCCGCCGCTCCGCCGCCGACGCGAAGACATCCCCCTGCTCGTCGAGTTCTTCCGACGCAAGCACGCCCCGCGCGTGAACGCCCAGTCCTGCGAGTTCCATCCAAAGGCCGTCGCGCGGCTCACGGCCTACGACTGGCCCGGCAACATCCGCGAGCTCGAAAACACCATCGAGCGCATCCTCGTCTATTACGGCCAGGAACGCGTGATCCTCGCCGAACACGTCGAAGCGCTCCTGCCCGGCGCCGCGAATCGGCCGGGCCGCGAACTCGGCGCGCTCGAGGAATTCGAGGGTATGTCGCTCGAGGAAGCCACGCGCCGCCTCGAGGAATACCTCATCCGCAAGGCGCTCGAACGCCACGAGCAGGTCCAGTCCCGCGCCGCCGAATTCCTCGGTACCACGCGCCGCATCCTCAAATACAAAATCGACCAGCTCGGCATCCACGCAAATCCCTGACCGTTGCATCGCGCACGGCGAACCGCTATAACGTCGCGCCGGGCCGTACCCGTTCTCGCACCAAGGAGCACCCATGAGCGTCACCGTAGTCGGTTCCGTCGCGTTGGACACCGTTGAGACCCCCGCCGGCCGCAATGTCGAAGGACTCGGCGGCGCCGCAGTCTTCTTCTCGCTCGCCGCGTCGAACTACACGCGCGTCAACCTCGTCGGCGTCGTCGGCGAGGACTTCCCCGAGCAACACATGCGCATGCTCCGCTCGAAGAACATCGCTCTCGAAGGCCTTGAACGCGCCCCCGGCCGCACCTTCCGCTGGTCCGGCCGCTACCACGACGATGTGAACCAGCGCGACACGTTGGACACGCAGCTCAATGTCTTTGAACACTTCCAGCCGAAGCTGCCCGACGCCGCCCGCGACGCCAAGTACCTCTTCCTCGGCAACATCCACCCCGAGTTGCAACTGGAGGTCCTGCGGCAGTCCCGCGCCGAGTTCGTCGCAATGGACAGCATGAACCTCTGGATCCAGATCGCGCGCGAGTCCCTCGAAAAAGTCCTCGCGAAGGTCGATTGCCTCATCATCAACGACGAGGAGGTCTACCTGCTGACCGGCGAACGCAACTTAGTCCGCGGGACCCGCAAAATACAGCAGATGGGACCCGCCATCATCGCACCCAAGAAGGGCGAACACGGCTGCCTGCTCTTCCACGGCCAGCAAATCTTCTCTGCCCCGGCTTTCCCGATGGCCGACGTCGTCGACCCCACCGGCGCGGGCGACACCTTCGCCGGCGGGTTCATGGGCCACATCGCCGAGCAGGACTCGACGAATTTCGACACCCTCAAGCGCGCCGTCATCCACGGCAGCGTGGTCGCGTCCTACACGTGTGAAGAATTCGGTACATCCCGCCTCGAACAGGTCACACGCTCCGACATCGCCACGCGCTACGACGCGTTCGTCGCGCTCTCGCGGTTCTGACCGCGTACTCGCCGTGCTATAATTTTATGGGCGTCTGTGTTGCGCAGCGCCCACCCGAGGGGACATGAACGTTCTAGCCTGGCACGTGCCCATCAAGGCGACCTGGCAAAAGGCGAACACGCTGGTCGAGTTGGCCTACGACCTCGATGGCGTTGAGCTCGTCATCGCCGAGGAAGAAACCCGCCAGCGGTGGCACATCGAATTCAACGACGTCGCCGGCGTCAAAATCATCACCGAGGAACACATGCAGTGGGCGATGCAGCAAATACCGCCCGACGGCGGCTTTTTCGAGATTACCGAGTCCCCGTGGCTCGCCGCGCTCGGACTCACCGAAACGAACGATCAGACCCTCCCCCACCACTGGGTCATCTGCTGCCGCCGCGAACTCGTCGAAATCGCCGCCTACGAAGTCGCGTTCTCTCAGGCTTGACACACCCGGACCGATTCAGCACGGATTGGGAGGGCGAGCGTCCCCACGAGCCGGTGTCACACCGCCCGCCAATGCAACGACTCACTACCGGTTCAATTCGCCGATCTTCGTCTCGATCAGCGTCTTGATTTCCTTCAGCCGCTTCGGCGACTCCGCCTCCGCCCGCATCACCAGCATCGGCGACGTGTTCGACACGCGCAACAGCCCCCAACCGTCCGGAAACTCGA
>CAYUZD010000009.1:0-24936 GCA_964449475.1 uncultured Nitrospirales bacterium | reverse complement strand
ATCGATTCATGACACGGTGGCCCGTTGGGTCCAATCCGGGCGCTGTTTTCTATGGTACGATTCGGGTATGGGGGACACGTGCATTCAACCGGGCGGCCTTTCGCCGCTGACCGCCGGCCGCGAGTGCTATCTCGAGGCCCAGGGCCGGACGTATGTGGTCGAGGTGCGCGGCATCGCGGGCCCGGCGATCTGGCTCAGCTTTCCGACGCACGACTACCTGCCAGGCGGCACGGGCGTCGAGCTCTCCTTCCACGACGATGACGGCACCGTCACGTATCACGCTCGTGTGGTCGTGTCACCCGGCGATACGAACGGCGGGCTGATGGTCGAGCGCGCCGAAGCGCCCACCGACCAGCAGCGGCGTCGCGACTGGCGGGTGCCGGCCGATTTTCCGGTCTGGGTACGGTCCACGGGCGACGACGACAAGATCAAGGGCCGCATGGTGGATCTGACCGCGCACGGCGCGCTGATCGCGACGAATTTCCGGTTTCAGGCCGGGGAAGTGGTCGAACTGATCTTCCAGTTGCCGCAGTCGGCCGTGCACCGGCTGACGGCGCAGATTGTTTATACGGATCCGACGGACGAATCGGGCGTGAACCGTTTCGGACTACGCTTTCTCGAAGTGAAGTCGCGCGCGCGCGAGGCGATAACGTGGTTCCTCTACGACCGAATCCAGGCGCTCTACAACGAGGAATTGCGGGAGTTGTACCCGCTGAACGCGGCACGCGTTTCGGCCCAGCAGGCGTCGCGCGAACTCGAAGCGCTGGAAGCCTGATCCCGCCGCTTAGACGAGCTCGGTAATTGTCTCTTCGTAGAACGATTCGATGAGATCCGCGTGGTTTTGCAGGATCACTTTGCGCTTGAGCTTCATGGTCGGCGTCATTTCACCGGTTTCGATCGTGAACTCGCGATCGAGCACGTGAAACTTGCGGATGTTTTCGTAACGCGCCAGTTCGCGGTTTGCGCGATCGACGGCGTCCCGCACGCGCACCTGGACCGCGTCCGACGCGACGATTTCAGCGACGCTGTGGCCGTCGAACTGGCCTGACTGCTGCATTTTCGTGAGTTCCTCGGTCGAGAGCGTGATCAGGGCCGTCAGGAAATGACGCCGATCGCCGACGACGACCACCTGGGAAATAATCGGCTCACGCGTGACGAGCAGCTCGATGTTCGCCGGAGCGACGTTCTTGCCGCCGGCGGTCACGATGAGGTTTTTCTTGCGATCGGTGATGCGCAGGAACCCGTCGCTGTCCATCTCGCCGATGTCGCCCGTGTGGAGCCAGCCCTCCGAGTCGATCGCCTCGGCGGTCGCTTCGGGCATGTTGAGGTAGCCCTGGAACACGCCCTCGCCGCGCACCAGGATTTCGCCGTCCGCCGCGATTTTGCACTCGTAGCCCGGAATTGTCGTGCCCACCGTGCCGGCCTTGTACTTGCCCAGGTAGTTCATGTGGCTGATGCCGGTCGATTCGGTCATGCCATAGACTTCGTAAAATGGAATGCCGACGGCGTTCCAGAAATCGATGATGTCTTTGGAAATCGGCGCCGCGCCGCAGATCATGAACTGGACGCGTCCGCCAAGCAGCGCGCGGAGTTTCGATAGCACAAGGCGATCGGCAATTTTGAGTTTCGCGGCCTTCGTCTTCGGCACGGGCAAGCCCTGCATGCGATAGGCGGCAGCCTCCGACCCCGTGCGGATCGCCCAATGGAACAGTGCCTGCCGTTTCTTCGGCGCCTGCTTCACTTTTTCCTGGATGGCCGAGTAAATCTTTTCGTAGAGCCTCGGCACGGCGCCCATCACCGTGGGTTGCTTGAGCTTCGCCACCTCGACGAACCGCGTCATCTCGGGCATAAAGTACGCCTTGCCCCCGGAGTAGATGCGGTTGAGGAAGCCCACAACGTGCTCGGCGACATGGCTGAGCGGGAGGAATGCGACATTGGAGCTGGTATTCGTCAACGCCAGCCGCTCATGGCAGCCGCGGCAGCAGAACAGGCAATTTTTGTGCGAGAGACGCGCACCCTTCGGCGGACCGGTCGTGCCGCTAGTGTACACCAGCACGGCGGTGGCGTCCGGGCTGAGCGCGGCAACGGACTCCTCAAACGCGCGAGGATGATCCGCAGCGTAAGCGCGGCCCCGGGACAGGAGACCATCGAACGTAATCGCGTCGTCGCCCGCGTGCGCGGTCGCCGGACCCCACGCGAGCAGGTGCCGCACGGATGGCGTCGTGTGCAGAACGGCGCGCGAAGACTCGAGCCGACCTGGATGGTCCGACGCGACGAGCACCGACCGGCTGTCGTTGATGATGTAGGCCGCTTGTTCGGGCGTGTTCGTCTGATAGATGCCGGCCGTGCAACCGCCGAGGGACATTACCGCGAGATCGAGGATGGTCCACTCCGGCGTCGTGTCGCCCCAGACCGCGATGCGCTCGCCGCGCTGCACCCCGATCGAGAGCAACCCGAGCGCGGCGTGCTTGACGAGGTCGCCATACTCGCGCCAGGTCGTCGCCACCCAAGCGCCGTTCACTTCGGCTTCGTACGCCACCGCGTCCGCCGATTCCGCGACGCGCTTGACGAACACCTCGGCGATGGTCCGGGACTGGCGTATCGATTCGCTCACCATGGTTGGACAGGATAGCGAAACTCTTGACACTTGGCAAGCGAAACCGGATGACTTCGAGCGGGTTCGGCCCGAATCGGCAGACCTCCGCGCGAAGGCGCCCCTCACTCAGACAGGATTCAGATCAGCCTCGATCGGACGCTCTCGGCCGAATCTGCTGACGCCCAGAATAGAAAAACCCACGACGTTGCCGTTTTCGTCCACTCGCTCCATCACGGCGTCGTGGTTCGTGGCGCGCTCATGCCCGGGAACGTCCGAGAAACGGACTTCAAGAAAGTCGCCCTCGGCGTCATACCAAACCTTTACTCGATTGGCCATAGATCGATTCCGTCCTTGGGTCTATCGGTCAGGTAGGCAGTCACGACAAATGCATCCGACTCCACATATTTAACCACAACGCACAACCATTTGGCACCCACCACCGTCCTGACGAAGAAGCGGTAGTACAACTCGACGGCGGGATCGGATTTCGAACGACGAACGATCTCCGGCTGTTCCAATGTCAACTGAATCTGTTCGAGCATATCCGACATTTCGGAATGGTCGAGAATGTGGTCAATTCGTTCCTGGGTGAGGCGGACGTTTCGGCCGAAGCAGTCGCGAACTATCTTCATCCGTTCAATCTATCACGACATTGCCTTCGCGGGCCTTGAGCATGATGCGCCGGGTGCCGGCATTGAGCTTGCCCTGGAACGTGTGGTCGCTGCCATGGCTGGTGCCGGTCAGCGGCACGGAGCTGCGGTAGTTGCCGTCGATGATCTCGATCCAAAACGTCGCGTCCGTCGTGTCCGGCGCGGCGAGACTGATATTCCCTTTCTCCGTCTCGATGTCGTAGTCGGCCTTGACGCCGTTGACGGCAATGAGCCGCACGTCGCCGCCTTTGGTCCGCGCGTAGACGCCCGCGCCCGGCGTATCGATGACGGCGTTGCCGCCTTCGCTTTGGACGCGGACGTCGCCGAACGGTTGACGCACGGTGACATCGCCGGCGCGCGCGGTGAGATCGATTGGTCCGGCCGTGTTGGATGTCTCGATAGCTCCCTTCGCGAGGGAGATTTTGATGTTACCCTGAACGTTTTCGATGCGAATCGCGCCGGACTCCTGGTCGATCGCGAGCGCGGCGACAAGGTTGGTGATCTCGGTCTCACCGTCTTTCGCACGCAGCTCGACCGGCACGCCGCGCGGCAACCGCACGGTGACATCCATGCGGTACTCGGTGCAGCCGAGCGCCGCCATGTCGTCCTGCACGGTCGTGGTTAGCCCGAGGTAGTCCTGGCCGAAGTCGGCCCGCATCGCGAGGCCCTCGAGCGCGAGCCGCGCGGAGGCCACGTTCGCAACGCGGACAAACCGCGCCGCGCTGACCTCGACCCGCGCGCCTTCGTGCCCCTCGATGCGTACGGTGCCGGGCATGAGGTTCAGGCGGAGCGCGGACCCCGGAAGGATGTCGTAGTCGCGTTCAAGCGTGTCGGTGATGGGCGCGCCGGTCGCCGCGACAAGCGGTTCCGCGGCCGGCGCGAGCGCCTTTTGCACGAGGTGAATGTCCGCGAACCACGCGAACAGATCAATCTGCTGCTTTGCGCCCGAGTTGGGATGCCGCACCGTCGTCGAAGCGCCCCAGGTCTCGCGCGCGAGGGCGATGTCGGAAATGACGTCTCCGGAATCGGCCGTTGCCACGAGGTCGGGGAGGTCGCCGGTGCCGAGATGCAGCCGGATCGGCCCGCTCTCGCAGTTGACGGCGAGATTGACCGGCGCGTCCCCGGGATTCATGTCAACACTGCCGAGATAATTGTCGATGTGCACGTCACCCTGCACGCCGTTGAAGATCGCCTCGGTGCTTCGCAACACGAAGACGCCGCCGCCCGTGACGTTCTGCGCGGTGAGCTTGAACCGCCCCTGCGCCTGCACGCGGACCATCCCCTGGATGTTCTTGAGGCCGATCTGGCCGAACCGCACGTTGAGCGTCGCGCCGCCCGCGAGCCCCTCGACGTACACGTCTCCGAACTCGTTCACGATCTCGACCGACGCGTCCGATGGCACGCTGATTTCGAGGTCGGTGCTTTTTCCGATCGCGACGTTGGGATACCGCGTGCGCACTTCGATCCGGTCGCCGATATGCGCACCGTCCACGTCGATCTGTTGCGCGTAGCGTTCGGCCTCGGCGGGCGTCTCCGCGCCGACGCGGATCTGGCCCTGCACGCGCACGACGCGCTCGCCCCACGGCACGACTCGGACGGTCCCGAACTGGTTGGACACGAAGACGCTGGCCGCGCCGATGACGGGGTAGGTCTTGTCGACCGTCCGCGTGACGCTGGCCATCCCGCTGAAATCGACGCTCTGTTGCTGGACGCCGGGCTGGGCGTGGGACGCCGTCGCGACGATGAAAAGGGCGAGAAGAACTTGGGGCGCGGCGAACGGCTTCACGCCGGGCCGCCTACAGGTCGCGCTGCGCGTAGAGCGACTTGAGCGTCTGCCGCTTGGTCTCGCGGTTCGCATTGACGACCATGCCCGCGCGCACGAGCGCCGGGTTTGATTGGATCGCGGCGAGCGCTTCGTCGATCTCGTTGTCGAGCATTTCGAGCGCACGGCTCTGCGACTGTTCCCAGCGCGTGACGGGTTGCCAGCTCGATTCGAGTATTGCCGGTTCGAGCAGTTGCTCCTCCGCGGATTCACGCAACAACGCGTCGTACGACACCGCTGTGGGCACTTGTCCCGAACGGCGATAATTCTTGGACACCCCATTGTCGCCCGGCGTCTTCGAACTCGCGAGCGAGGCGCTCATGACCATCATAAACAAGGCGGCCACCGCCGACGACTTCATCACGCGCCGCCGCACCTGCCGCCGGTGCGCGAGCCACTGGCTCTTCATGCCGAGGATGGTGGAGGCTTCCAGCGCGACGGTCGGCTCGATGGAGCGCCGTGCGAATTTAGCTACCGTCAACGACCGGCGCATCGACTCGACTTCCGCGGCGCACCGTGCGCAATCGCGGACGTGCACGGCCACGGGCGAACCGAACGACACCTGACCCGATTCGAGCTGTTCGGCGTACTCGAACAGGCTCTCGCGCCCGGAATGTTCGCTCTTGCGCAGGGTCATACGGTCTCTAGCTCGTCAGCCTCATCGCGATCACACGTAATCGCGGAATTCTTCCAGCAACGGGCGCAGCGCCTGCTCCGCCCGCACGACGCGCGATTTCGCCGTGCCCACCGGCACGCGCGTGATTCGCGCGATGTCCTGATACGAAAGGTCCTGGAACCGGCGCAGAATGAACGCTTCGCGCTGGTGCGCGGGCAGGTCCTTCAGCGCGGCGTCCACCGCGTCGGAGATCTCCCCGCGCGTGTACGCCATTTCCGTGTCCGCCTTCTCGTCGGACACTTGCGCGAGCGGATGGAACATCTCGTCCTCGTCCTGACCGCCCCACGACGCAAACAGGCTCAGCACGCGCGGCCGGCGTTTCCGGCGCAACCATTCCTTGCTGATCATGTTCGACGCAATCGTGTACAGGTACGTGGTGAATTTCGCGGTCGGCTTGTAGCGCCGCGCGTTTTTCACTAACGCCAGGAACACTTCCTGGGTAATTTCCTCGGCGATTTGCCGGTTTTGCACCATCCGGTAGACGAAATTCAACACGCCGCGTTGGTGGCGGCGCATCAGCTCGGCAAAGGCCGCTTCGGACCCCATGCCGTGCTCGAGCATAAGCTGCTCGTTCGTGATTTCGGCGCTCTCGGCCGGCTCGGCCATCGCCGGCGCGGTGTGCAGACGTAGCGCAAGCGCCTGTTTAGACCCTTCGCTCATGGCAGCAATGGTACTCCCAGACTCACCCCTATGTATATCCGGCGGGGCGGCCGAGGTTCCAGATTGTTTGATTCCTTCCATTTCGATACTCATATTGATTGGTATTTATTACCTTTCTTACTTCAATTCCTTCGGATTGCGCATGTGAGCACGGGCCTCGTCGTACGAAATCAGCCCTTCCAGGTACAGGCTCTTGACGGACTTGTCCATCGTGATCATACCGTCCTTGGCCGCCGTTTCCATGGTTCCGAGCACCTGGTGGGTCTTGCCTTCGCGGATCATGTTCGCAACGGCCGGGGTGTTGATGAGCAATTCGACGGCCATCACCCGCCCGGCGCCGTCCGACCGGGGCAGTAGCCGCTGTGACAGGATGGACAACAGCACCATCGACAACTGGAAGCGAACCTGCTGCTGCTGCCCGCCGGGGAACACGTCGATGATTCGGTCGACCGTCTGAATGGCGTCGTTGGTGTGAAGCGTCGCAAGCACGAGGTGCCCGGTCTCTGCCGCGCGCAACGCGGCTTGAATGGTTTCGAGATCGCGCATCTCGCCGACGAGAATCACATCGGGGTCCTGGCGCAGGACGTATTTCAGCGCGTCGATGAACGTATGCGTATCCACTCCGACTTCGCGCTGATCGACGATCGCGCGCTTGTGGAAGTGAACATATTCGATCGGATCCTCGATCGTGATGATGTGGCACGCGCGCGTGTTGTTGATGATGTCGATGATGATCGCCTGCGTGGTCGTCTTGCCGTGTCCCGTCGGCCCGGTGACGAGCACCAACCCCTGGCGCGCTTGCGCGACATCGGTGACGTATTCCGGCAGGCCCATCTGGTCCCATTTGGGGATGTCCTCGGGGATAGGGCGGAACGCGGCCGTAACAGCCTGCTTTTGCAGATAGATGTTGACGCGGTACCGGTGCTTGCGGCCGACGGCGAATGAGAAGTCGAGTTCCTTCTTCTCGTCAAACGTCTTGCGCTGGTCCGGAGTGAGGATGTCGAAGATTAGTTTGGCGGACTGTTCCGGCGTGAGAGGGTCGCCCTTGGTCCGCATGAGCTGCCCGTTCACGCGGAGCACGGGCGGCGCCCCGGCCCCAATCAGGAGATCGGAGGCGTTCTCCTTCGCAACGAGATCGAACAGGCGCTTGAGTTCGCCGCCAATTTCCCCGTTTTTCCCGGCTGCCATGCTCAGGCCCCCTGACCCTGTTTCGCCGCAGCATGATACCGGCGGCGGCGGCCTATTGTAAAGAGATTACAACTACACTCTACTCGTTTTGTATCATGTTCCGCGACTACACGCCTGCCGGCGCCGCGACCCCGAAGATTTTCACTTCTTCCTCAAGCGTGACGCCGAACTGCTCCTTCACCCGCTCCTTGGCGAGCGCAATCAACGCGAGGATGTCCGCGCACTTCGCGTTGTTGTCGTTGATAATGAAGTTGGCGTGCATGTCGCTGATGACGGCCCCGCCGTGCCGCGTGCCCTTGAGCCCGCACGCCTCGATCAGGCGGCCAGCATGCGTGCCCGGCGGATTCTTGAAGACGCTACCGCACGAGTTCCCCTTGGGCTGCGTGCGTTTGCGCCGCTCGATGTAGTGATCGTAGATCGCCTGCTGGTCCTCCCCGGCGACTTCGAACTTGAAGTGGCCGCCGAGTATCAGCCCGGACGGCGGGCAGAACGTTTGGCCGCGGTAGCTGTAGAGTAACGGGTCCATCAGGATCGTCTGTTCGCCCGCCTCGGTGATCACGTCGACGGACTCCATCAGTTCGCAGATCGTGCCGTTCACCGTGCCGGCGTTCATATAGATGGCGCCGCCGACCGTTCCCGGGATGCCGGTCAGTCCGCCGGTACCCTTGTAGTTGCGCTCGATGATCACGTCGCGCACGAGCGTGTCGAGCACGAGCCCACCCTCGACGTAGTAGCGGTCGCCGCCGAGGTCGTGGAGCCCGGTCAGATGAGTGGTGAACAGGACGATGCCGGGGTACCCCTCGTCGGCAATGAGCACGTTCGACCCGCCGCCGAGCACGATTTTCGGCTCCGGTCGGGTCCGCAGCCAGTCATACGCCTTCACGACGTCTGCACGGGTGCAGGGAAGCAGCGCCAGCCGGGCCGGCCCCCCCACCTTGTACAATGACGCCTGCGCGAGCGGATAGTTCTCCACCGCAAAATCGAACGGCAGGTTCCCCATGCATAAAGAATACCGCATTTCCCGGCGTTGTTCCCACCGAAAACACTTTACAGCCGCGAGGTTCGCCCAGACGTGATTTGGAGCCTGTTCAAGGAACGCCGGCGCCGGAAACTAACCGCGGAACCCTTCCCGGAGGCCTGGCGGGAGATTCTCGACCGGAACGTGCCGTTTCAGCGAGGGCTGCCTGAAGCATACCGCGAGCGGCTGCGAAGGACCGTACAGATCCTCATTGGCGAGAAGCACTTTGAAGGCTGCCTCGGCCTCGAAATCACAGACGAGATCCGTGTGACGATCGCGGGGCAGGCGGCGTGCCTCCTGCTCGGCCATGACTTCGGCTATTTCCCGAAGCTGAAAACCGTATTGGTCTATCCCTCCATCTTCCTGGTCAACGGCGCGGAACCCGAGCCGGACGGCACCTACTACGACGGGGAGGATGAGCACGCGGGCCAGTCGTGGGATCTGGGCGTGGTGATTCTCGCGTGGGACGAGGTCCTGCGCGGCGCTGGCAACGACTCCGATGCGTACAACGTCGTCCTGCACGAATTCGCGCACCAGCTCGATGCCGAGGTGACCGGCATGGACGGATGGCCGGACTTGGATAGCCAGGAACTCATGGACCGCTGGTCGGACGTCATGCAGCGAAACTTCACGCGGGTGGACCGCGACCATAGGCGGGGGCGCAGGACCACGCTCGACCCGTACGCCCTGGAGAACCCTGCCGAATTCTTCGCGGTGGCCACTGAGACGTTTTTCGAGTCCTCCGTGATGCTCCAGACGCGCGCCCCGGACCTCTATGCGTTGCTTCGGGATTTCTACCGCTTCGATCCCGCGACAGAGTCCGAGCGGTAGCGAAATCCGAGCGGATTCGACCTGTCTCATTTTGAACATCGAACCGATCGCTCAGAGTCCGTGTTTCATTGCGAAACAGCAGGTCTTCTGCTAGGGTATCCGCATGGTTCGAAGGCTGGCATCAGCTCCGAGCACCGATACGACGACGACGGCCAGCCGGGTGTTGCTCGCCGGGACTGACCCGGACTATGCGACGACCCTGGCGCACTTCCTCGACTCCGAAGGCTTCCAGGTCGACCGGTGCCACGATTCGCAGGGCGTGCTGCGCCTGATTGGGGTGCATGAGTACCGGGTCGTCGTGCTCGACCTCGACCTGACTGAGGGCGCGGGGCTCGACGTGATTACGTTCGTTCACCGGCAGCAGCCCGCGGCTCAGGTGGTGTTGCTGTTCGAAGTGGCGCAGGTGGACAAGGCGATCGAGGGCATTCGTCGCGGCGCGTACTTTTACCTGCCGAAGAGCGCGCAGCCAAGCGACGTGGCGCTGGTGGTGAACAAGGCCATGCGCGAGTCCGACTTGCGCGCGACGCTGAACGAACGCGAGCAGCGGATGTTTGAGGAGTTGGTCGGGTCCACGCCCGCGATGCGGCGCGTGGTCGAACTGATCCAGAAGGTCGCGCCGACGGACAGCACGGTGCTGCTGATGGGCGAGAGCGGCACCGGCAAGGAGGTCGTCGCGAACACGATCCACCGCCTGAGCCCGCGGCAGGACCAGCCGTTTATCGCGGTCAATTGCGCCGCGCTGCCGGAACAAATCCTGGAGTCGGAACTGTTCGGCCATATGAAGGGCGCGTTCACCGGCGCGGAATCCGACAAGACGGGACTGTTCGAGGAGGCCGACGGCGGCACGCTGTTTCTCGACGAGATCGGCGACATGGCGCTGGTGTCGCAGGCGAAATTGTTGCGCGTGCTGCAGAACGGCGAGATCCGGCGCGTGGGCGACACTAGCGTGCGGCATGTGGACGTGCGGATGCTCGCGGCGACGAATCGCGATCTGCTGGAGGACGTCCGCGAGAAGCGGTTCCGCGAGGACCTCTATTTCCGCCTGAACGTGATTCAAATCCTGATCCCCCCGTTGCGCGAGCGGCCGGACGCGATCGCGGCGCTCACGCGCGAATTCCTCAAGCGGTACAGTCGCAAGTACGGGAAGAACATCGCGCAGATCGACGACGGCGCGTGGGCGATGCTTCAGAGCTATACCTACCCCGGCAACGTGCGCGAACTGGAGAGCACGATCGCGCATGCCGTCATCATGGCGGACGGCGACCAGATTCGCATCAACGACTTACCCGACGCGGTGCGCTACGGAGAGCGCCCGCGCCTCGGCCTGCCGCACCTGCGCGACGACGGACTGCCGACGCTGCAGGACATGGAGCGGCAACTCATCGAGCGCGCGCTGGAGAAATTGAAGGGCAACCAGACCGAGGTGGCGAAGGCCTTGGGCATCTCCCGATCCACGCTCTGGCGCAAGCTCAAGGAGTACGGCATGGAGCGGGACGGCGTGGAAGAGGCCGAATAACGGCCCAAATGTGGCCCGCGTGGTATAATTGGTGGGTGGGGTGCCCTGCCTCCCGGCGGGGTCGCGCATCTGGATTTTCGGGTGGTTCGGGGGAGGCCGTCGATGGCGGCGAAGGTGGAATCCGCACAAGATCGCATTGGCCGCATGCTGGTAGCCGGCGGCCTCATCACGGAGAAGCAACTCAAGGACGCGCTGGCTGTCCAGAGCGAGACCGGCGACCGCCTGCTCAACGTCCTGATCGCGCAGGGCGCGATCGACTCGAAACGCTTCGTCGAGTTCCTCGCGCAACCGGGCCGGGCGCAGGCGATCGAGCTCGGCGACTTCGACATTCCCCAGGACGTTATCGAACTCGTCCCGCGCAATTTCGCCGTGCTCCACAAAGTTGTACCGGTCGAGCGCGACGGCAACGTGCTCACGATTGCCGCGCAAGCGCCGCTCGAAGCGTCGGTAGTCGCCGCGCTTGAGGAACACACCGGCCTCACGGTGAAGCCGCTCATCTGCCCCGCGGACGCGGTGCAACGCAGTCTCGCGCGGCACTACGAGAAGGGCAAGGACTCGGCGGCGCTCGGCAACCTCGAGGGCCCGCTCAAGCTCACGCTCGCGGTGTCGATGCTGCACCATGTCGATGCGCTGCCGGCATTGCCCGGCACGGTGAACCGCGTGCGCGAACTCATTTACGACAAGGACGGATCGGCAACGCAGGTGGCCGAGGCGATCCAGCAGGACCCGGGCCTCGCGGCGAAGGTGCTCAAGGTCGCGAACAGCGCGGCCTACGGATTCACCCACAAGGTCGATACCGTGCAACTGGCCGTGTCGCTGCTCGGCATGGTCGAGACGTATTCGGTCGTGATGTCGTCCGCCGTAATCAACATCTTCGACAAGTCCCGGAAATTCGACTACATGGCGTTCTGGCTCGAGTCGCAGACGTGTGCCCGCGCGGCGCGCGCGCTGTCGAAGTTCCTGGAACTCAAAAACCACGGCGGCATCTTCTCGGCGGGGCTGCTGCACGACATCGGCCGCGTCGCACTGCTCCAGATCGCGCCGCGTCATTACGAGCGCATCAGCCCGTCACTTAAGGGTATGGATCTCATCCGCGCAGAGGAGGAAGTTCTCGGCCTCACGCACACGGAAGCCGGCTACCAGTTGGCGCAGCACTGGGGCCTGCCCGAGGAGCTCGCGGAGTGCATCCGGTTCCATCACGCGCCGCAGTACGCGTCCGACGCGACGCGGGGCATGGTCGCGCTGGTGAGCATCGCGGATGTGATCGCGCGGGTGCAGCCGGTGCCGGGCGAGACGCCGGAGTTCGATCTCGGCGAGTGCGAGGCGGCGATGAAGTATCACGATCTCAAGGAATCGGAGATCGCCGAAGTGGCGGCGTCGATCCCGCGCCCGCAGCCTTCCGAATCGCTCTGGTCGCCGTCCTGATTTCGCCGGTCACGGCCAGAACGCGATAAGCGCCGCGCCGAGCGCGGCGGCCAGGCCGAACCCCGCGGCAACGTAGCCGAACAGTCCGCGCGTCCCCAGGAGCGCCACCGCGCCGCCCTTGAACGCGAGGTTCGCGATCGCTCCGACGACAATCATGCGCCACGCGTGCGAGGCGTCCAACGTGCCCGCGTTCACCAGTTGCGCGGAGGACAGCGTAATCGCGTCCATGTCGGTCAGACCGGACAGCGCGGCGACGCCATAGAGGCCCGAGGTGCCGAGGTGCTCCTTCGCGAACGCTACAGCGAGCAGGACCGCCGCGTACAGCACGCCGAAGATGACAGCGGATTTGATATCGGCGGGCGCGTCAATCGAAAGTTCTTTCGAGGATCCCCGCAGAAAGAGCACGGCAAACACCATCGCAATGAGGCTCAATCCTCCCAGAAACACCGAGAGCGGTGGCCACGAATCGCGCAGAAACCCCGGCGCCGTCACGCCTATCTCGAAGAGCACGCGTACCATCACGACGGCTGAGGCGAGCATGACGACCAATGCCGCGGCGCCGTCCGCGCCGGGGTTCGCCTTGGCCGTCCGCGCGTAGGAGAGCGTCGTGGCGGTGCTCGAAATCAGCCCGCCGAGCAGCCCGGTGATGATCGTGCCCGCGCGCTTGCCGAGCAGTTTATACCCGATGTATGCGGAGAGGCTGATGCCGACGATCAGCGACACCATGGTCCAGATCTTGAACGGGTTGATGACGCCGTACGGACCGTAAGACCGGTTGGGCAGCACCGGCAGGATGACCATCGCCACCAGCACGAGCCGGAAGATCGCGTTCAGATCCGCCTGGCCCACGCGGCGCACGAACCCGTGGATCGGCGCCTTCCAGTGCAGCAGTGTCGCCACCACGCCGGACACGACGAGCGCCGCGCCGTACAGCCCGAGGCCGACTGCGCACCCAACGCCAAACATGACGAGCGCGGCGACTTCGCTGGTGATGCCGGTGTCGTCATTCCCCTTGCGGAACTCCTGAATCGTGCCGACGAGTAGAAATCCCGCGACCGCGAGCAGCGCGACCGCCACGACCCACCCGCCGAACCGGTCCGCGATCACGACCGAGATCGTGCCGAGCGCCGTGATTAACGGGAACGTCCGGACACCCGCAACCTTTTTCGCGGCCCATTCACGCTGGAAACCGATGAGGAGCCCGAGCGCGAAGGAAACGAGCAGTTGGAAAAGAATCGTCTGGTACACGCCGTCAGCTTAACGCCATCCGCCCCGCGGGATCACGCAGCGGATTCCGTCAGTTCGGTCTCGGGCTTTAGTTTCGGGGCGGTGCGCAACACGCGGACGGCCTCGATGATGAGCCAGATCGACAGGACGAGCAGCACGATGCCGACGACGCCCGACGCGACCGTTCGGCTTTCCATTCCTTCGCCGCCGATCCAGCCGGGGAAGGCCCGCACGAACGGCACAATCTGCAACACGAGCGACCACAGCGTCATCACCATCATGAACACCATCGGCAGGATCGCGTAGAGCGCGTTGCGGCCGGTGCGCATCAGCCACACGGAGACCGCCAGCAACGTGAGGCTGGCCAGCAATTGATTACTGGTGCCGAAAATCGGCCACGCGACGAGGTAGGCCTTCTCCGGCGTAGCCATCAGGATGATGAACGGCACGAGAAGCGTCGCCGCGGTCGCGGCGACGGCGCCCGAGACCGATTTCCAGCCGAGCAGTTCCTGCAGGACGTATCGCGCGAGGCGCGTGCTCACGTCGAGCGTGTCGTACACGAACGTGCTGAACGCGAGCAGCGCGAACGCCAGCGCGGCGTTGTAATCGATGCCGACGCGCGCCATGTAGGACGCCAACCCTGACGCGTAGACAAGGTTCGGGTCGTTCTTCAGCATGTCGTCGCCGGGCGCGAGCATCATGACCGTGCCGAGCGCGAGGACGGCGACGAGGGCCTCGAGCAGCATCGTGCCGTATCCGACCACCTTCGCGTCGGTCTCAAGATTGAGCTGTTTCGACGTGGTGCCTGACGAGACGATGGCGTGGAAGCCCGAGCACGCGCCGCACGCGATCGTAATGAACAGGATCGGCATCAGCGGCTGCCCATTCACGACGCTGTGAAAGCCGTCGAGATTGATCGCGTTGTACTTGATCTCGTAGCCGCCGAACAGCGCGCCGCCGAGGCCCACGATCATCACGGCGTACAGGAACCAGCCGCCCAGATACCCGCGGGGTTGCAGCAATAGCCACATCGGCACCAGCGACGCGACGAAGCAGTAGACGAGCAGAATGCCGTCCCATTGCTTGACGTTGATGCCGGCGAAGAAATCCAACACGGGCTGCGGCGCGTGCGGCCCGGCCCAGACGGCGAACACGACGAGCGGCAGGAACGCCAGCGTCGTCAGCGTGAGATTGGTCCGGAACCGGTAGAGCAGCACGCCCATCGCGACGCCGATCGCGAGATACAGGCCCGAGGACACGGCGACGCCGGGGCCGAACGCGGCGTCGTCGGTGACGAGTTTGAACGTCTGGCCGGTGATGTCCGTGAACGCGACGATAACGTACACGAGCGCGAGCCACACGAACACGAGGAACAGCACGTGCGCGGTCGGCGACATGTATTGCCGCGCGAGCTCGCCGACGGACGACGCCTTGTGCCGGATGGACGCGGTGAGGCTCGTGATGTCGTGCATGCCGCCGATGAAGATCGACCCGAGCACGATCCAGAGCACGGCGGGGAGCCAGCCGAACCAGATGCCGGCGAGGATCGGCCCCACGATGGGGCCCGCGGCGGCGATCGCGCTGAAATGCTGGCCCAGGAGCATCGGCGCCTTCGCGGGGACGAAATCGACCCCGTCGTTCACGGCGCAGGCAGGTGTGATCCGTTTCTCGTCCAGCCCCAACTGGCGCGCCAGGAAACGGCCGTAGGTCGCGTACGCGACGGCGAGTACGATGATGATGGAGACAATCAGTAGCGCGATCATGCTTCACATGGCCGGTTCGATGAATTCACCCACGAAGAGCATACCAGATAGGTTTTGAACGCAGCAGCGCGGCTTCCTGGCTCAGCCCGCCGTCTGACCCATGTCGGTGATGAATGCGTTCGCCTCGGCAATAGACGTTTCCATGTCGCGCAGGAGACCGGAGACGTCATTCTCGATTTGCGAGACCTGCGTCTGGAGCGACGCGATCGCCTGTGCATTGAGGTTGTGTTTCAGGTACAGCACCTGGTCGTTGAATACGGAAAGCACCGGGGGAATGCGCAATTCGGCGCGGCGCATCGTGTCGATCAGCTTCGAGTAGCGCTCGCGCGTCATCTGCAGCTTCATCGCGCTGTCGCGGCGCAGGGCCTCATTCGTGTACTGCTCGAGTTCCTGCTCCCATTCACGAAAGAGCGCGTTCGCAACGTCCTCGACCTTATTGATGCTGCCGCGCACGTCGTCCGCGCGTGCCTTGCTCCGTTCGTATTCGCGGTTGAGCCGGTCGTACACGTCTTCCAACTCGCCGCCGTCGAATCCCGTCGCGGCCTTGAATTGCTGGAGCGCGGTCTGGAATTGCTCCTTGGCGGCCTCCTGGTCGTCGCGCGCGTCCTCGACCCGGTCCACGAGAATCTCGCGCTTCTCGACGCCGAATTTCTCCATGGTGCCGTAGTACATCGACTGGCACCCAGCGAGACACACCGCGATTACGCACATCGTCCACCGACGCTGCTTGATCAATCCGGTACCCCCATCGAACGCGCGTTGACGCCGATCATTCGTTCGGCGGGCGGATGCCGAAGCGCCTCAGCAAGCCGCCTTCTTCCTTCTTCTCTTCTTCCTGCGGCGCGGCCGTGGACTCGCCCTCGGGCGCCGTTGCGCCTTCGGGAGTCGCTTCGGTCTTGTCACCGCCTAGGACGCCCTTGAGAAGCTTGTTCGCCTCTTCCTTGATGCGCCCGACGCCCTCTTCCTTGATCGCGCCCGTGGCCGCGCGCTTGACCAGATCACCCACGTCGGGCACGACCATGAGTTTGGGCGGCACGCCGCTGATCTTCACGGGGAAGGCCAGGCGGCCCTCGTCGTTGAACAGATAACGGAGTTCCTTGGTGGTGCCCGCCAATCCGTCCGAGAAGTTCTTCGCGAAATAGATCACGGCGTCGAGATCGAGGTCCGTATCGAACCCGATGGTGCCCTTGCCCTCGAGGCGGAAGAAATCGCTCTCGATGATCAGGTCTTCGGTGGTCAGCGTTTCCTGCGCAACATCAAAACTGCCCGTCACGCTCTCGAGAACGGTGTGCTCTTTCTCGACGAACGCGATCAGTGAATCCGGCACGACACTCAACAGCGCGCCGGAGATGAACGGGATTTCCGTGACCTTCCCGAGGACTTCCTTGCCGATGTTGACGTCCTTGATCAGCCCGTCGCTGAGATGCATGTTCGCTTTGCCCGCGATCGACGGCATCAGATTTTCGTTCAACGTGCCCGAGACGTTGGCGCCCAGTTCGGTGACGGTGCCCGTCACGTTGGACGGCGTATCGGGCAACAACGCCGGCAGGATCTGCTCGATCTTCATCCCGTTCACTTTCACGTCCGAGGTGAACGGCATGTCGCCCTCGACCTTCGCCTCGGTCTTCAACGTCGCGGTGCCGTCGAAGATGTTCACCGTCATCGTTTCGAGTCCGGCGTTCATGTCCTTCAGGCCGGACTGAAGCTGCATCGTGAACGGCGCGTCACGCAGGACGCCCTTTGTGTCGCTCGTCGCGACTTTGATCCGCTCGTTCGTCGCGTCGAGGTCGAGCGTGCCGCGGATGTCGTGCAGCGGGATGTCCGCCACGGTCCACGCGGCGTTCGACAGCGACACCGTGCCGTTCGCGCGATACGCGCCCTCGGGCGTCCACGCGACGCTCATGTCCGTCGCGCACTGGCCCGTGATCCCAAGGTCGTTGAAGCCCGGCGCGAACACGTCGTAGAGCGGACCGAGGCTGGCGAGGTCCACGCGGTCCGACGTGAGCCGCAGCGCCTTCTTTGCGTCGTCGGGATCGATCCCGCCGGTCACCTTGAACGTGTTGCCAAGCGTGGAGGCCTCGGCTTGCTCGATTTGGAACGCGCCGCCGTCGAGGTTCAGCGTCGTATTCTTCCCGCCGAACGCCACCTTCACGTCGTCGAGAATCACCATGCCGCCATCGAGCGTCCGGAGCGTCACGACGTTGTCCGCGAATCCCAGCCCGGCGTTGATGTTTAACTCTTCGACCACATACTCAGCGTCCGCGACCTTATCCACGATCGCGATCGTCGCATTCTTTAGCGCGACCTGGTCAAGCCGAACCGTCAGCGGCGGCAATTCGCTCGCGGCATCGCCGGCTGGCGCAGACTCCGGCGTCTCGGATCTCTCCGGCGGATTCCGCGGCAACCCCGCGATGTAGAATCCGTCCTTCTCCAGATAGATCGTGATCTTCGGAGTATCGAGCACCAGTTCCTGCACCTGCAGCGTCCGGTCGAGCAGCGGCATGAGTGCGACACGCAACGTGAGGTTTTCCAGCGTCATGGCCTGGCCGTCGCTCTCGACGCGGGTGTCGTCCACGACGAGTTTCGCGGTGGGGAACACGCTCGCGGAGATTTCGCCGAACGTCACCTGACTCCCCAGCGCCTCCCCCGCCATTTTTTCGAGTTCAGGCTTGTACTGCTTCGCGATCGCGTTCGCATTCGTCACGGCATAGGCCAACCCACCGCCCACGACGACGACAATGAGCACCACGAGCAGAATGACGGCGATGACAAGCTTCTTCATGGCGGCGCCTCCTCTGGAAATCCCCAGGCTCCACGGTTCAAAGTAGCACAATGGAAGGCCGGGCGCGAGGAAAACCGGCCGGGCGCGGAATTGGATGACTCGAATACGAAATCTGCCAGCGCGCGGTATCACGGCGGTTTTGTAACAGGAGACCCGGATGATTCGCGGATTGTTCGAAGCACACGTGCCGGTGCGCGACCTCGATCGCAGCGCCACGTTCTACATGGACACCGTCGGGCTTTCGCTCGGCACGCGGGACGATGTGCGTCGAATCGCGTTCTGTTTCGCCGGGGGATGGAACCACACGATGGTGGGACTCTGGGAGAAACCGGCGGACGCAATTTCGGCGCAACATCTGGCATTCGATGTGGCGCTCGATGATTTGCCTGCCGCGATCGGCCGCCTGAAACGCGCCGGAGTCCAACCGCTCAACTTTTTCCAGCAGCCGACGGACATTCCGACGGTGCTCGCGTGGATGCCGGCCGTCTCGATCTACTTTCACGACCCGGACGACCACCTGCTGGAGTTCATCGCGCGCCTCCCCGGCGCGCCGCAGCCCGAGCGCGGACTTGTCCCCTGGGACGAGTGGAACCGGAATGCCGCGGATTAGTCCGGCAAATTCAATTCAACCTCGCGGCGCGACACGTTTCCCGCGCGATCGCTGATTTCGATGTGGAGCCGACCCGGCCCCACGGGCAGGTCTTCGTCGCGTTCCCAACGCAGCAGGTCCTGTTCGGGGTCGTACTCCATCAGCAGCCACGTATCGTTGAACCGCGCGTCGAAGCGGTCGATGCCGCTTCCTTCGTCTGTGATTTCGATTTTCAACTCGGGACGCCGCGACGGGTCCGCTCCAGGGGCCGGCTCCAACACGCGGATCCTTGGCGGGACGTCGTCCGCCATCAACGCGTATACGCCGAGCCGCGCGGTTCGTGCGTAGGCTGCGTCGCCGCCCTCGCGCGTGTCGCGCGGTACCGGTTCCCAGCCGTCGCGTCGTTGCCGGTAGATGAGTTCGTTCGAGGTTGCTTGAGCGGCGCCGTCGCGAGCGATCGCGAACTGCATATATCCATCGAGGACCGCGCCGGGCGGCCACAGTTCCAGCACAGGTGACACGGGAATGAGCTCCGAGTTGAATTTGGATGTCTCCACGCGGCGAACGCGGATCGGCAGCACCCCGTACGGAAGCGACTCGCCGGGCCGGATTCGTAAGGGACCGAGATTAATGGAATCGGGCCGGCCGGCCGTCGATCGCTGGAGGAACACGACGCGTTCCGGCGGCGCGTCGATCCTCGGATGTCCCACGCTGACGCGGGCGTCGGCGTACGCCTCGTCCGGTCGATACGCCGCGCGGTATGTGCGTCCGTCAGATACTTGTCGCATTGGCACGCGTTCCGGTGTCGCGCCTTCGATGCGGAGCGTGGGCGCCACGGTTTCGTTTGCGTCGAACTCAGCCGTCACGAGGAATTGCACGCCGGTGTACTCGAACGAAACCGAACCGCGCCCGGTATTCACCGGGTGCGACGGCTGCGGGATGGATACCTCCCGCGCGGGCACGCGTCGAACCGGCAGCACCAACGACGCACTGTTTCCGTGGTAATCCGACGCGGCGACGCCGATTTCGTATAGGCCCTCCGCCAAATCGAACCGGCCGTCGACGGTGTCTTGCGGATAAATCTCCGATTCATTGCCGGGCTTGCGCCACAGCCACAGGAACTGGCCGCGATCGGCGAACGCCGACTCATACGCCGCCGCGCCATCATCGAGATGCGTATACGTCAACCGGTCGTGCGTCAACTGGAACACCTCGCGGCCGTCCACGGTCGAGACGAGCCTGTGCACGCCGAGCTTCGATCCGCCCGCGGCGGGATCGAACACATCCACAGCGATCGCGAACGGACCGCTGACGCGCACCTCCGGAACCGAGTAGACACCGCCGGCGCCGATCGTCACGACTCTGAAAACCGGCCTCAGATCCCCGTTGACGGTCGAATCCGGTTCGAGCGGTACGATCGCCACGCCACGGAACACCGGCTTCGTCGAGTCCGGCCAGGTGATCCCGAGCCGTCCCGGGTGGACGGGCACGTCGCCGTTCTCGCGGATCTCGTAATGCAGGTGCGGAACGCCGATTCCCGTCTGCCCCGATTTCGCGATGATCTGCCCGCGCGCGATCGGCAGTTCCGCCGGCTCAGGCCGCAGATCGACCGTGTAGGATTGCCGCGCGTGCTGCGCGCGCCGCACGTAGGCGTCGAGCGGCGGCATGAACTCGTCGAGATGCGCGTAGACGATGGTATTGCCGTCGCGCACGCGGAGGTAGATCGCCTTCCCATATCCATACGGCGAGCACACGACGCGTTCGACTTCGCCGTCGTCCGCCGCGTACACGTTCTTGCCGACGGGGCCAGTGCGCAGATCGATGCCCATGTGGTAGCGGCCGGGGCGGTATTCAGCGAAACTGGAGGTCAACTCGCGCGGAAGGTCGAGCGGCCACACATACGGCTCGACCGGCGTCTGGCCGAGGAGCGCGAGGCCGGTCAGCGACAGGGCCAGCGCCGCGCACATCATCCCGCCGGGCGGACGCCGTTCAGCAGCAGGTTCTTCTCGAGTTCGAGGTAGACGCTCACGGTCGCGCCCGCGTCGAGCAGCGTATTGCAATACTTGCGCACGACGTCTGCGCCGCGCTCGGCAAGCAACCGCGCGCGGACCATGCGCGACGCCTCTTCGAGGTTCGCTTCCTTCGCGGCCTCAACTCCGACCAGCTTGATGACGTGCAGGCCGTATTGGCTCTCGAAGACGTTGCTGATCTCGCCCGGCTTCAATCTGGACGCGGTTTCGGACATGAACGGCGGCAGCGCCGCGACCGCCATCATCCCCATGTCGCCGCCCTTGGAGGCGTCCGGCGCGTCGGACATTGCACGTGCGACGCCCTCGAAGCTTTGGCCGCTCATCACGCGGTCGAGCGCCTGCTGGGCCTTCGCGCGCGCCTGGGTGTCGCGCTCGGACTTCGTGCCGTTCATCTTGGACGCGTTGATGAAAATCTGTTGGAGGTGCATCCGCGCCGGCACGCCGTAGTCCGCCTTGTCGGTCGTGAACTGCTGCTGGATCTCTTCGTCGGTCACCTTGACGTCCGCTTCGCGGATGATGGTCGCGCGCAATTTCTCCGTGACCAGCGCGCGTTCTAGGCTCGCGAACACCTCGTCGCGCTTGTTGAACCCGAGGCGAGCGAGGACTTCGTCTTCGGTGAGGTCCTTGCCCTCGCGCTCCTTGATGACCTTCTGCGTCTGCGCCAACTGCGCCTGCCAGGCCTTTTCGATGTGATCCGCCGGCACGTCGACCTTGCGTTTGACGGCCTCGTCGTACAACAACTCGCGTTCGACCAGCAGACTCAGGCAGCGCAGGCCCAGTTCCGCGCGCATCGGATCGGTCAGCTCGAGGCCCGGGTTTTGCCGCATCAGCGAGACGAGTTCCGCGCGGTACATCTGCTTGAACACGTTGCCGTCGATCAGACGGCCGTTCACTTTCGCGGCCGGGCCATCGGGGACGGACTTGAGCACGATGTCCATCGCATCCAGATCGGGCGCCTGCGCGGCCGATGCCGTACACACCCCTAACGCGATCGCGAATGCGCACCCCAGTCGTTTCAGCATGTCCCTCGGTCTCCTTGCGCAGTCCGGGCGGCCGGGCGCCCTCCCCCTCACAATTGCGGCAAGCCCGATTCACTTGGCGCCGGCGGCCCCGCCTGCGGCGCCTGGGCCGGCATCGGCGAGGTCTCGGCCTTCGCGTCCGCTTGCCGTTCCTTCAACTTGCGGCGCCGTTCCTCGCGGCGAGCCCGCTTGTCTTCCAGCATCTGGAAGAGCGACGCGCGCAGGAAGAGCCGCACCATCGCAAAGGTGGCGGCGTACACACCGACATAGGTCCAGCCACCACGGACGAGGGTCGTCAGGAGGTCGGCGTCGCGATAGAACATTTGCGCGAGCGCGACGGGTAGCGCCGCCAGCGCCCCCGCGATGTGCCCCAACCGGTCCGCGTCAAGCGCGACGACGCGCGGTGCCCGTTTTGTCCCTTCCGGCATGGCGAAATGGTAGCACAGGCGCGCGCGCTACATCGACGGGCCGTCGGCCACCTTGGCACCGCGCGGCGGATGCTCCGTGACCGACCACGCGCCGGAGAACTGGTGCCGGAATACACGGAACCCGCCCTGGCCGACGCGCACCTCGGAGAACTCGCCGGTGTGTCCGGCGACGCGATCGCGGCGGAACAGCGCACCGGAAGTTAAATAGTTGACGAACGGATACGTCGGGTCGATGACGTGGCTGAACCGGTGGACGTGCCCCGCGACGTAGAGTAACCGGCCGGCGTAGGACCCGAGCGCCTCGCGCAAGGCCCCCGCCCCGCACAGTCGCCGGTGCGACGTCATTTCGTACCCATACGTGCGGTCGAGCAACGGATAGTGCGCGGCCACAATCAACGGGTCGCGGTGTGCGCGCAGGAGTTCACGGACGGCGTCGACCTCGTTCGGCGTGATCCGTCCGCGGGATGAGATCAGGTTCGCGCGCGCCGTCGGCACATACAGGATGGGCGTGCCGCCGGCGATGGCGCCCCGCGTCGGCAAGGTGCTTGCCGGCATCCATTCGCCCAGATACTCCTCGAACCGGTGCTTGCGTTCCGATTCGAACGTGTACACGTCGTGATTGCCGGAGAACACCACGGGGCGCATGCCCGCGTTCACGAGGGACTCGACGAACGCGCGCGCCTGCCGGAATTCCGCGTGCGTGGACGTGGACGTGAAGTCGCCGGTCAACACGACGTCCGCCACGCCCAGCGTGGACATGTACCTGACAAACTCCGGCGCTTGCGAAGTCAGAATCTCGTGTCGCCGGCGCATCGCGACGTTGAGGTTTCCGAGAAACCGTTTGTTGGCCAATTGAAACGGATTGAAGACGAGTTGCCAGAAGTGCAAATCGGTGAGGTGCAAGAACGCGCCTGCTCGGGATGCGCCAGCCGCTTCGCCGGATTCGGTCACGGAGTCCCGCCGTCCTTCGGCGCAGCGGGCTGCACCGGCTTCGGTTCCGCGGGCGCGGTGCCGCTGGGTTCTCCACCGCCGGTCACGCTGCGGATCGCGCCCTGGCCCGCGCGCAACGGCGTGGTCAGCAAGTTTTTGGCGACCTCCATGACGACGCTCGCCTGCATATCGTAGGGCGATCCCGTGAACCGGACCGGAATTCCGACCAGGTCGGTGCTGACCGCCGCGGCGATGCCGCCGAGAATCGGAACGCGCCGCATGACCTTGGACACAGATTCCAGCGGTTGCACGTGGATCATGGCGTCCGTCTTGTCCTCCGCGAAGCTCACCGTCCCGCGGCCGATCATCGCATACCCGCCGCCGTCGAGGTGAAACTTCGCGATGCCCACCGTGCCGGCGCGCATGCGCAGGTCAAGGTCCCAAGTCTCAAACGCCACGCCGCGGTCGCGGAGCGAGTGCAGCCGCAGGTTCAGGATGTCCGCCGTGTTCAGCGCCGTCAACAACCGGGTGGCGAACCCCGTCTGGCCGAGCGAGCCCTCGGTGCCGCGCAGCGTCACGGTGCCGTCCCCCGAAGCCATCATCGCCTTCAGGTCACCCAGCGGCGCGTCGAATGTGAGCGTGCCCGTCAGGCTGCCGAAGAATCCCTTGTCATCCGTCCAAATCAGATCGTTGAGGGTCCGCGCGTCAAGCTCCGTCGCGTTCACTGTCAACCTGAGGCGCGCATCCGCGTCGTCGGCCGGCACGATCGCCACCGTCCCCGTCATCGACCCCGCGTAGGGCGTCGCCGAAATATCCCGGATGCGCAGCGCGCGATCTTCACCGAGCACGCGAAACCTTACCTGGTCGAGATGGCCGCGATTGTAGTGAATCGTGCCGAGATCAACCGTGAACTCGCCCAACCACGGCGTCGCCCAGATACTCTCCTCCATCTCGTCGCGTTCGGGTACGAGCGCAGACGCGGCGTCATACAATTCCTCGATCGCGTTCAGGTTGATCGACCGGCCTTCGAGTCCACCTGTCCATGCATCGCCCACTTTCGCCAGCCGCAGCGTGCAGTCCGATCGCGCGCCGTGCAGTTCCAGGCCGCCGGTCGCGATGGAGTCCTGAAATACCTGCAACACGCCGTGCACGCGATCAAGAGCCAACCGTTCGCCGATCGACACTGACACCTGGTCGAAGTTCAACTCAATCGCTTGCGCGTTTGTGTCGTATCGGACGAAGACCGTGCCGCCGGCCTCCGCGCCGTCCACCAGCAACGGCGCCAGCAGCGGCATGTCCACTTCGAGTTGGACGACGCCGTGTTGCGGCGCGCCGGTTGTGGCGATCATCGTCGTGCCGTCCACGCTGACATCGAGCGACTGCACGCGGAAGGTTTCGCCGGCCTCTGCGCCCAGCGTCGCCACAAGCGGCGTATCGGCGGCTTTGCGCAGGACGGTCTCCGATTCCACGGCGCACCGAGTCAAATCGAGCGTAGCGGTGAACTGATCGCCGTCGGGCCGATAGGCGACGGCGAAACCCACGTTGCCGGCACCTTGCAAGCGCGGCAGGTACTCCGCGACCAGCGAACGTGCGGGCAGCGTGCCCTCGCCCGTGACCGACAAGAGCGCGCCGTCCGCGTTCAGAACCGTATTCACCGTCAGCGGCAGTGCATCCACCCGCACGGCCTCGATACGCCATTCGCGCGAGGCTTCCGTGGGCACGGCGATGTGCACATCGACCACCGCGGGGCCGATGGCCTCGCCGAGCGGCCGCAGTCCTTCGCGAA
>CAYUZD010000008.1:0-25545 GCA_964449475.1 uncultured Nitrospirales bacterium | reverse complement strand
CGTCCTGCGCCTCACGCGAAATCTTGTAGCGCTTCGCGACGACTTCGGCCGTGTTGCCCATGACCATGTAGAGCCCCGGCTTTAGTTCCAGGGCCTTCGGGTTCGGATCGGCCTTGGGCTTCATTGCCGTAATGCTCTCGACGCCACCGCCGATCGCCACGTCCGCGCCTTCATAGATCTGCGCCGCCGCCATCGCCACGGCCTGCAGGCCGGACGAACAGAACCGGTTCACCGTCGTCGCCGCGACCGAAACAGGCAACCCCGCCACCACAGACGAGATGCGCGCGACGTTCATCCCGGATTGCCCCTCGGGATACCCGCACCCGAGAATCACGTCGTCTATTTCCTTCGGGTCAAGCGCCTTGACCTTGCCGACCGCTTCCTTGATCGCGTGCGCCGCCAGGTCGTCCGGCCGCGTCTGGTTGAACGATCCCCGGTGCGACTTTGCCAGCGCGGTACGCGCATGCGATACAACTACGGCTTCTCTCGCCATGATTCCGATTCCTTCCTGTGTGGTCGGTGCCGGACCCGGTCACCGCGCAAGTCCAATGGATTAGGCCGCGTAGCCTACTTGCGGCCCTCCGCAATGTCAACGCACCCCGCTTGCAGCTTCATTCCCTTCAAGGCATGATGGGGCACGCGCCCGAAACTTGTGTAGCAGGGTTAAGCGGGGTCAGCTTAACCCTGAGCATCGCCAGAGAACCTATCGCTAGAGGAGACACCTCACATGCGCCGCAAGTCCGCCTTCGCCCTCATCCTCGCCGCCACCTTCGCGATCCACTCCTCCGCGCGCGCCGAGGACCTGTTCACCATCTCCACCGACCACATCTACGGCCACAAGGCCGGCATGGCGCTGACCTTCGACACCATCCGCCCGACGCAGAACGCGAACGGCGTCGGTCTGCTGCTGATGGTGAGCGGCGGCTGGGTCTCGCAGTACTTCGACCTCGACCAGGCGATGAAGGACTCCGCGCAGTCCGGCGGGCGTTTCACGACGCTCATCGACAAGGGCTACACGCTGTTCATGGTCCGCCACGGCAGCAGCCCGTACTTCAAGGTGCCCGACGCCGTCGAGGACGTCCGCCGCGCCGTCCGGTTCATCCGGCTCAATGCCGCGGATTTTGGCATTGACCCCGACCGGCTCGGCGTCTACGGCGCGAGCGCCGGCGGCCACCTCTCGCTCATGCTCGGCACGACGCAGGACGAGGGCGATCCCAACGCAGACGACCCGGTTCTGCGCGAGGCATGCAAGGTCGCCGCGGTCGTCGCCTACTTCCCGCCGGTGGACTTGCGCAACATTATCGGGCCGAGCGATCGGTTCCCCGCGCTCGATTTCGACAAGGCCAAGGGCGACGCGGTCTCCCCGATCCTCCACGTCACCGCGGACGACGCGCCCACGCTCCTCATCCACGGCGACCAGGACCGCCTCGTTCCGATCAGCAACAGCGAGCGCATGCAGCAGGCGATGCAGGAAGCCGGCGTCCCAGTCGACTTCATCACCATCGAAGGCGCCGACCACGGATTCCGCGGCGAAGACGCCAACACCGCCGCCACCGCCCTCGCCAACTGGTTCGACCAATACCTCGCGAAGAAGTAGCGGGCTGCGTGGCACGGGCGGCCCGCCCGTGCGCTTTGGAGCGATCGATGCTGCTCGCGTGGCATCGGCTTCCAGCCGATGCGGGTCGCAAGGAAGTCTTCCGTCGAACTAGCGAACCGCCGCGATCAGACTTCCGCGGCCGCGACGTTTTCGACCATCTTACGCAGGCCGATCTCGCAGATCTCGCGGCCGGGCTTCTCCCACAATTCGCGATTGAAGAGTTCGAGCGACAACCCGCGCGCGTACCCGATCGCCTTGAGGTCCTTCAGGCACTGCGTCAGCGGCAGGATGCCGTCGCCCGGCAGGATGCGCGTACCGTCGTTCGCGTCCGCCGGCGCGATGCCCGGCGGCACGTCGTTCCAGTGGAAGTCCGCGATGAAGTCGCCCTTCAGCCGCGCGATGCCGCTGAAGCCGCCTCCGCCCTTCCACATGTGAAACGTGTCGGGCAGCACGTACGCGTGCGGCGTGTCCGCGTCGAGCGCGATGGCCGCCGCCTGGCCCAGCCGCGTAACACCCTTGAACACGCTGACGAACTCCATGATCGGCTGGATGTTGTACTCTTCGCGGCCGATGCGCACGAGTTCGCGGTAGCGCTTCGCCGCGTCCTGAAGATTGAAGTCCTCGCGGTCCGGCAACGGCAGCGCGGCGACGTAGGGCGAGCCGATGTCCGCGCAGATGCGCATCCGGTTGCGCGACATCGGCAGCGACGCCGCGAACGCCTCGTCGCCTTCCGGCATCCCGTCCCACAGGCCGATCACGTTTGCGATACGGAGTCCCCGGTCCGCGATCTCGCGCCCGAGCGCCTTGAGGTCCCCGCCGTCGGCCTCGAACTTCTCGAGGTCGTTCATCCACGGCTCGATGCCGTCCCACCCGGTTTCCGCCACGAGCTGGATCTGCTCCTTGAGCGGCACGGGCCGGATTGTCGCCGAATTCATCATGATCGGCCACGGACTGACCCCGCCCTGATACCGTTGCGGCTTTTCCGCCGCCTGCGCCGCGGCGCTCCCCGCCCCCACGGCGGCCGCCGACGCGACCACGCCCGACTTCAGGAAACTACGGCGATCCATGAACGTCCTCCAGATACAACGCAGGGACACTAAGCGCTGGGGAGGATAAAATCAACCGCGGCGCCGCGAATCAGTTCTGCGATTCGGACCGGAACTCGCCCGACGGCCGCCCGCCGCGCCGCCCGCCGCCGGGAAATCCCCCGCGGCCCGGCCCGCCGCCGCCCGTGAACATGCCCTCCATCGTGAAGAAGGGATTGTCAAGCGCCTGCTTCATGCCGGAGACGAACGCCGCCTGTTTCGCCGGGTCGGAGATGCCGTTCGCCGCGGCTAGGTCGCGCAGCATCTTGTCCTGCTGATCGCGCACCATCTGGCGCGAGGTCTGCCGCACCTCGTCCATCTTCGCCCGGATCGACTCCCGCTCTGCGTCGGTCTGCGCGCGGCGGTACTCGCCGGCGAGTTCCTGCTGGTACTCGCGCCATTCCATCAGCGCATTGAACCGCTCGATCGCGGCCGGATCCGTCAATTGCGCCGCGAGCCGCTCCTCGAACTCGCGCATGCGCTCCGCGTTCTCGCGCATGAATTCCTCGCGCCGCGCGCGCATCTCCTCGCTGTCCCAGTCCGGCCCGCGCCGGCGTTCGCCGGGGTCCTGCGGCGCGAGCGCGGCTTGCTGGGGCGCAGGTTCTTCGGGAATAACGGCCGACTCGACCCACTGCGCCTGTTGATCGAGCAGCGACGTCAATTGCGCCACGAGATCGTCGTTTTCCGCCTCGAGCCGGTCGCGCTCCGTACGCAGCCGCTCGATCTCGGCGGACGGCGCAACGATGGTCGTTGATGCCGAGGCAGATTCAGGCTCCGATGCGCCGCGCCGGGCGGGACCGGCCAACCAACCGATCGCCAGCCCGGCGCCAAGCATCACCACTCCGATGAGTACACCCCGCATCGATACTGGTTCCCGCAGCGTTCGCTTCGCGCGTCAGTTCGACGGCGGCGGTGGCGGAGGGGGACCGCCAGGCTCGCCCGGCCCACCGCGTCCGCCCGGTCCGCCCGGTCCACCGGGACCACCGCGGCCACCGCCCCGCGCCGTGCGTTCGTTCCATACCGTCAATTGCTCCGCGGAAAGGATGTCCGCCATCGCCGCGTCCAGTCTCGACTTCGACTCCTGCGAAGCAGCGCGGAGACCTTCCATGTCAAAACTCGCGAAAGCATCCTGCTGCGCTTTGTCGACTTCAACGATGTGCTCGGCAATTTTCGTGAGCCCCGCCGACTGCTTCGCCGGCTCGAGCTTGAATGACGCAAGCGTATCCACGAGCCGATCCCAACCGCGGCCATACGTGCCGAGCACGGCGACGGCCTTGTCGGCCTTTTCCTTGCCGATCGCCGTCTCGAGTTCCGCCGCCAATTTCGCGCGCTCCGCGATCGCGATATCCTGCATCTGTTGGAACATGCCGGGGCCGCGTTCTCCTGTCGCCGTTAAATCGTCCATTGCCTTCTGGTGACTCGTACGGCTCGTCTTGTACGCGGCGACCACTTTGGCCGTGTCCCCGTCGTTCAGGCCGATGTCCTTGGACACGCCCTGGGCTTCCAGCGTCCAGGCCGCATCGAGTTGTTCAGGCGACAACCGCGGGCCGCCGCCCCGCCCGCCGCCCTGCGCCTCGGCAATCGCCGCCGCGAACACAACCACGGCAAGCAATGCCACTCCGAAAACCAGTGTTCGACTCGCGCGTTTCATGAGGTCATCTCCTCGCGTTGGTTAGACATAGCCTGATTCCGCCGTAACGGTGAGAACGGCCCGCAGCCGGGCCGCGACCATCGGCCAAGCATATTAGTGGATGGCGCGAGAAGGGAGGTTACAGGCGTGAAAAACGGGCGAAAATCAGGCGATTTCGACCGGCGCGTTGCGTTTCAGCAACCGTTTGCGATCTTCGTGGCCCAGGATGGCCTTGCGCACGCGGACGCTCTTCGGCGTCACCTCGACCAACTCGTCCGGCGCGATCCACTCGAGCGCGGCGTCGAGCGTGAGCTTGCGCGGCACATTGAGCACCACCGTCTGTTCCTTCGTCGCCGAACGGTGGTTGGTCAGCGCCTTGCGCTTGGTCGGGTTGCACAGCATGTCGCCCGGCCGAGAGTTCTCGCCGATCACCATGCCCTCGTACACCGGGTCCATCGACGCGACGAACAGTACGCCGCGCTCCTGAAGGTTCTCGAGACTGTACGTCGTCGCTTCGCCCGTGTCCATGCTGATCATCGATCCGCGGTTGCGCGACACGACGTCGCCCGCCCACAGGTCATACCCCGTGAACCGCGACGCGAGGATCCCCTCGCCGCGCGTGTCGGTTAGGAACTCGTTGCGGTATCCGATCAACCCGCGTGTCGGGATCTTGAAGTCGAGCCGCACGCCGCCGTGCCCGCCGTTATGAATGTGGAGCAACTGCCCCTTGCGCTGGGCCAGCGTCGCGATCACGGTCCCCTGGAACTCGATCGGACAATCGACCACGAGTTCCTCGAACGGCTCCAGCAACTGGCCCTCGGCGTCGCGGTGCGTGATGATTTCCGGCGGCGACACGCAGAACTCCATGCCTTCACGCCGCATTTCCTCGATCAGGATCGCGAGGTGCAGTTCCCCGCGGCCCGACACCTTCAGGCCGTCCGCCCGGCCGGTGTTTTCGACGCGCAGCGCGACGTTCGTCCGCAGCTCGCGCTCGAGCCGTAGCTCGATCTGCCGCATCGTCACCGCGGCGCCTTCCTGGCCCGAAAACGGCCCCGTATTCACGAGGAAGAACATCGACACGGTCGGCTCTTCGATATCCAGCGGATGCAGCGCGGCGTCCTCGAGACCCGGCGCCCCAATCGTGTCGCCAATCTCAATCGTTTCCGGTCCCGCGATGGTCACGATGTCGCCCGGTCCCGCTTCCGGCGTCTCGCTCATGTCCAGCCCGTGCACCATCCACAGGTACGTCACCTTGTCGTTCTCGATGCCCGTCACGTGCCACTCGCGGTCCTCGCCCGGCGCCGCGTGCAGGTTCTTGAGGCGCTCCTTCCACTGCGTCGAGATGCGGATGATCGGGTCGCCCTTGCGCAGCCGGCCCTGAAGCACGCGGCCGGTGCCCGTGCGGCCGATGTGGTCGCGCCACCCGATCGTGCTCACCTGCATCAGGAACGGCGCGTCCGTCTTCGCCTCGGGCGCGGGCACATGCGAGACAATCGTCTCGAACAGCGCCGTCATCCCCTCGTGTTTCTCCCTATCGAGGTCGCGCACCAGCCAGCCGTTCAGGCCTGAGCCGTACAGAATCGGGAAGTCGCACTGCTCGTTCGTCGCGCCGAGTTCCACGAACAGGTCAAAGGTCTTGTTCAGCGCGCCGTGCGGGTCCGCATGCGGCCGGTCTACTTTGTTCACGATCACGATCGGCCGCAGGCCCATCCGCAGCGCCCGCGTCAGCAGGTACCGCGTCTGCGGCATCGGCCCCTCGTTCGCGTCCACCAGCAGCAGCACCGAGTCCACCATCGACAGGATGCGCTCGACCTCGCCCGAAAAGTCCGCGTGGCCCGGCGTGTCCACGATGTTGATCAGGTAACCGTTCCACTCGACCGTGCAATGCTTCGCGCGAATGGTAATCCCGCGCTCGCGCTCGAGCTCGTTGCTGTCCATCACCCGCTCGGCCACGCGCGCGTTCTCGCGGAACGTCCGCGTCGCCCGGAATAGGCTGTCGATTAGCGTGGTCTTGCCGTGATCGATGTGCGCGATGATCGCGACGTTACGAATCTTGTCTACCGAACGCATACTTCGTGTGTTCCTGGTCTATGACCACTGGGCGGCCGTCATGCAGGGCGGTAATACCACGCCCCGGCCGGGAGAGAGCGTACGTCTGCCGCGATGAGTCGATCCGGCGTGCAAGTGAAACACCGCATTCCCCGCGCACCTGCACGCCCCGCGGGCTAACCACACTATTATATAGGACACTCAGCCCATTTGTCGCATTGGCCCGGGATCACCCGCCCCCGTATGTCATCCTGAGCAAAGCGAAGGATCTCGTCCCTCCGAACACACCACCTTCGCCTGAAGCTCCCGCCAACCCTACTTCCCAGGACGCGGCGACGCCTCGACGAATGCCAGTGCCTGATCGACGTACACGTCTGCCGCGTCTTCGCCCAGCGACGTCCGGCAGATGTAGTCGTAGCGGTCGAAGCTGTTGAAGTCTTCCTTGGTCATCATGTACCCGAACGCGTCATTCGTCAGGCCGAGCAGGAAATTGCTCGTGCCGTACATGTTCCGCTTCAGGTAATACCCGATGTTCGGCAGCGCCTCGCCGGGGATGGTCAGCATCTGCGCCGTGCCGACGTTCACAACGTTCAATTGCGTCGTAACCGAACCGTCGTCGTTCAGCTTGTACCCCAACGGCGAGGTCTTCACGATCTGCCGAAATAACAGGTTATCCATCGGCAGCGTCAGCGGCGTCGATCCGCACCACAGCGCCGGGTTCGCCTGCACGGGCGCGCCGGACGCGATTCGCAGCGCCTCGTCCGCCAGCAGGTTGCCGATCCGGATGCATTCCTCCCACGTCTGGATGTCCTTGCCGTCCGGTCCGCGGCAGTCCGCCGTCACCATGCCGCCCTGCGCGCCGTTCATGAAAATGGCCATGCCGCCGCCCTTCTCCGCGATGCGGTCGTGCAGCGGCCCCACAAGGTCCGGTGCGAGTATTCCGCGGCCCGGCCCCAGCACTTCGGGGTGCACGGCGTAATTCACCAGCGTGGCGAACGGCTTGCCGTCCTTGCCAATCGCCTGCAACACGTCGCACCGCGGGTCGTACAACTGCGGCGCGTAGTAGTTGTACGCGATCTTGCCCTCCGCCTTCGCCGTCGCCGTCTTGATCGACGCCGGTTGGAGGCCCTTGACCGCGAGCTCAATCGCGTCCGCCGTTTTCCCGACGACGAAGTCGATGTACTCGAGGTCCGTCAGCATCTCGCCCTTCTCGTTCAGGAAGGCGTACATGTCCGGCGCGCTGTGCGTGTGTGTCGAGCCGATCATCACGTTCTTGCCGGGCACGCCCTCCACCTGCGCGCGCACGCGATCCGCCAGCACGCCCGGGAACCCGATGAAGGGCACGCTGACAATCGCCACCCGCGTGTCGCCTTGTTCGAGCACCAGCGCGCGCACCTGCAGCCGGCCCTTGGTCTGCGTCGTCGGCGACGGCGTCCCAAGACCGCCCGACACCGGCATCTGCTTCGCCGGCGTTACGTCCGATTCGGCAATCCCGGCGCGAAACTCCGCCTGGACCCGGGCCGATACCGCAAGAGCGAGGACCAAGAGTGCTGCAAACCAGCGCGATTTCATTTCAATTCATCCTTACAGTTAGGTGCGCAACACGACAGAGTCGCCATGCTACCGCGTTCGCGCCCGCCCGGAAAAGTCCGCCACATGCCAAAACGGATTCGCCCGGAGATCCATACGAATCTCCGGGCGACGAATGCGCGAGATTTGACGAGTTACGGCACGACGAACGTCGTGTTCCCCACGCCGGTCTGGTACCCGGCCGCAGTCACCGTGGAGGTCACAAAATACGTGCCGGACCCGTCCTTCTGCCGGTTGACTTGATACGTGAACAGTGCCGTGCCAAGGCCGTCTGTCGTGTTCGTCCCGGTACGCACGCGGCCCTTCGGCGTGAGAATGTCAACGCGCACCGCCGCGCCGGGAATCAGGTTCACGCCATCGAACGCGATGACCGTGATGATCGCAGTCGCGCCATTCGCGTAACTCGGCTGATCCGTGTACGTGATGACCTGCATCGTCGTCGGGGTACCCACCGAGACGCCGATGGAATCGCTGCCTTCCAATCCGCCGGCGTCCTCGACCGTCGCCGTGATCGTGTGCGCGCCATTGCTCAGCACGACATTGAGGTTCGCGCCGACACCCAGCAGTCCGTCCCGGTCGGAAGTCCACGCTACCGATGCAGATAAATTGCCGTCTTCCGAGTCGTTCGCGCTCGCGGCCAGGTTCACGGTCGCGCCTGTCGCGAAGCTGGCGCCGTCGCCGGGCGACGTAATCGAGACCGTCGGCGCGTTGTTCACCGTTGACGACGTCTCGATATACAGCTCGTCGATCGACACCGAATCAATCGCGGACCGACCCTGCGTGTTGTCCGTATCGACCACACGGATGAAGACGGTCCCCGAAGGAACATCCGGCAGCGCCGCGGAGTAGACCTGCTCGACGTTGCTGTTCACCGTGAGGATGGGCGCGTACGAACTGCCATCGGGCGAGTATTCGAACCGGAAGTTGTCGCCTTCGCTGTTGTTTGTGCGCGAGGCCTCGACCACGAGCGTCGCGACGGGCGCCGCGGACGGCACCACGAACGTCCAGCGATGTTCCGCGCTCGAACGCCGCCGGCTCGGGTTCCCGCCGGACGCCACTTCCGAGATGGTCTGGTACGCGTTGTTACTCGATTGCGTCTGAGCGAACGTCCCCTGGACCGTCCCTTCGACCGGCACGTCCGATGATGCATAAATCCGCTGCTCGGCCGGCGCGTCGGCCACGACAACCAGGTTCACCTGGGTCACACTGTCGTTGCCGCAACTATTGGTCACCGTCAAACTGACGCTGTATGTCCCGGGCGTGGTGTATTGGTGGCTCGGGTGCTGCAGGATTGATGTGCCGCCATCGCCGAAGTTCCAGGACCACGACGTAGTCCCGCCGCTCGACTGATCCGTAAAGTTCACGTTCAGCGGTGCGATACCGTTCACCGGATTCGCGCTGAACGCCGCCGCCGGTGCGCCGCCCACGGTCACATACCCGGACTTCGTCTCCGAATCCGAACAATCGGCGGAAAACACCGCCAGTTCAACGGTGTATTCGCCGGGCGCCGCGTACGCATGGCTCGGGTTCTCCGCTGTAGACGTATTGCCGTCGCCGAAGTCCCAGAAGTAGCCGGTCGCAGGACCGCTCGAAAGATTGGTGAAGTTCACCGTGCCGGACCCGCACGCGAACGTCGCGTCCGCTTCGAATTCCGCCGTCACCGCGCACGCCGTCGGCGCCGCGAGCAGCGCGTTGTACGCGTTCACGATGCCGTCGCCCACGTCCTTCGTCCCCGAGTACGCGATCGCCGTGTTGAGCATCAACGAGAGCTTGTCCGGGCCGCTTAGCGCGGGGTTGTACGACTCGATCAACGCGGCCACGCCGGCCACGTGCGGCGCGCTCATCGACGTGCCGCTCATCGTCGCAATGTAATCGTTGTTCGGATCGACGGTGTAGTGGAACGTGCTGAGGATGTCCACACCGGGCGCCGCGATATCCACCCACGCGCCAAAGTTCGAAAAACTCGCCACCGCGCCGTTTACGTCCGTCGCGCCAACGTTCACGACGCCGGCCTTATCGCCCAGGTACCCAGGGCTGTTCGCGTTCGAGTTTCCCGCCGCGTGAATCACCATCACGTCGCGCGCGAGCAGCGCGTCCACCGCCGCGTCGATCCCGCCGCTGTTCGACGATCCCCACGAACAGTTGATCGCCGTCACGTTCACGCCTTCGTCCACGAGCGCGGCAATGTACTGCATCGCCTGCGCGGCATAGTCCATCCGGACGATGCCCGTCTCCTGGCCGAGGTAGTTCGCGTGCCACCCGATGCGTAGCGCGAGCACCTTCACGCCATTGCCCGCGCCGCCGGTCGTCCCATCGCTGAACCCGCCCGCGATGCCCGCAACGCGGCTCGCGTTGTTCGTGATCGCCGCGATCGTCCCCGCCACATGCGTCCCGTGCCCGTTGCCATCGCGCGGGTCGTTGTCGATGCCCGAGCAATCCGTATCGATGCACGTCGTCAACGCTTGCGTGGTGCTCGACACGAAGTCGAATCCGACCGTGTCGTCCACGAATCCATTGCCGTCGTCGTCGACGCCGTTGCCCGCGACTTCGCCGAAGTTGGTCCACATATTGCCGTTGGTCCGCGGCGTCGCGGGCGTCCACGGCGCGTTCGGACCGCCGAGGTCCGTGTGCCAGTAGCGCACGCCCGTATCCAGCACGGCCACCACGACGTTCGGATCGCCGGTCTCCGTGTCCCACGCCGCCTCCGCGTTCACGCCGAACGGCGCACGGTAGTGCCACTGATCGTAGGGGAACGATTGAGGAGGGTTGTCGTAGTAGGGATCGTTCGGGACCGCGCTCACCGCGTGGATCCCGATCGGTTCCGCGCGCGCGACGAGCGGATGGTTCGCGAACGTGGTCAGCGCGTTATCGAGTCCGCCGCGAAACCTAACCTTATAGATACGCGCAAGACGGCGGTCGGCAGGCCGAAACGAATTCGCGTTCGCCGACGGAAACTGCCGCTCGGAGGCGGTCACATTGACCTGCACGATCGCCTGTGCAAACTCCGGCATGCGCGCCAAGGCGTTCGCCGGCGGACCCTGCTGCACCGAGGCTGCACCCGCCGAGGTCAGTTCGACCACAATCTCATCCTGCACGTATCCGACGAAACCGCCGCTCGAGATGCCGTCCCGGTTGACGACCTGTTGCGCCGACGCGCCCAGCACCGCCAGCGCTGCGACGAGACAAATCGATCGTGTAATGTACGTCTGAACGTTCGACATTGCCCTCTCCCTCATCCCATTTCGACGCCAAGCCGGAGCAATTCCACTGCCACGCATATGCCGGGGTCGCATCCCGCTCTGGGCCTGGGAGCATCGAGTAAATCCGCCGGAAATGGACGGTTCTTCACCGTAAAGGCACTTGCTCTAGATTATCGGTCGGGCGTACAGAAAGGTTAACCATTGCTCACTTTTGGCCAATCTTTCAGAGGATTTATTGAATTTCAGACGGGGTCAGTCTCGGACTCAAGTGCCATTCCGAGAATGATCATCGCGCTTGCGAGCGCTTCGTCGCCGGGATCGATCATCGCGGTCGGCAGGCGACAGTCCGGAGTCGAATACACGCCCTGCGCGTGAAGCAACCGTTTGAAAAATACGATCGAGAGGTCAAGCCGCTGGTTGCTGAAGTCGAGAATCGGTCGCACTCGCTCGAACAGCGCCCGGCTCTCGTCGCGGCGGCCCTCCGCAAAGAGCGCGTGGATGCGGCAGTACGTGCGGTGCAGTGCCGTGGGCATGAACACGTGCACGCCGCGCTCGAGGCCATCCATCATCTCGCGCACGGCCCAGCCGCCCGCCACGCATAGGTGCGCCGGCCCGCGCGCGATGAGCTCGCTGTACTTCGGCCCCGCGGGATTCACCTCGATCTTCAACCAGTGCAGCGATGGGAACCGATCGACGTATCCCAACAGCGTGTCAACCGGTTTGCCGACGCCGTCCGCGTCCCAGTCCTGAAGCATGAGCATCTCCGGCTTCAACGCATCGAGGTCGCGCAGCACGCGCGTCAACGTGTCATCCTCGACGCCCGCGCCGTTCACCATCAACCCGGCGCAGCCCAGATCGAGGTAATGCTTTGCAATCCGGACGATGTCCGCCCCGGTCGCGCTGCCGAGCCCCGCGATCACAGGCGTCGGCCCCGCCTCGTCCGCCACGTGACGGAGCACGTCGGCGCGTTCCGCGGCGGTCAGGTATTCGACCTCCGCGGCAAGCCCGTTCACCAGGAACCCCGCCACGCCAGCGTCCAGCGCATACACGACGTGCGACCGCAACCCCTCGGCGTCAATCGAGTCGTCAACGCGAAACGGCGTATTCAGCACCGTGACAATCCCGCGAATGGTCCCGCCCTCCCCAAGTCGCCGTCAGCCAACCCCACGTTGTCGTCCTGAGCAAAGCGAAGGATCTCGCTTCGCCACTCGCTCGAGTTCCGCAAGCGCGCAACTCCCCGCCCGCTGTCATCCCGAGCAGAGCGAAGGATCTCGCTTCGCCACTCGCTCGAGTTCCGCGAGCGCGCAACTCCCCGCTCGCTGTCATCCTGAGCAGAGCAAAGGATCTCGCACTCCCCGCGTCCCAACAACGCGAGCGCGCGACTTGCGCCGGATGCTAAACTACCCGAAAACGCCGTCCCACCCAACCGAAAGGATTCTCCGTGAAGTTGTTCACGTCAATTCTGTCGCTCGTTGTCGTCAGTGCCGCCGCGCACGCCGACCTCTCCTCCGAACTCATCTTCCCGCTGCAGGACAAACACGTCCACGGCAGCACCATCGTCGAAGCGCCGAACGGCGACCTCCTCGCCGCCTGGTTCCACGGCTCCGGCGAGCGCAGCGCGGACGACGTGCAAATCCAGGGCGCGCGACTGAAGAAAGGCGCGAAGGCGTGGAGCCCCGTCTTCGTGATGGCGGACACGCCGGACGTGCCCGACTGCAATCCCGTCCTCTTCCGGGACGCTAAGGACCGCGTCTGGCTGTTCTGGATCGTCGTGCACAACAACCGGTGGGAGCGCTCGATTCTCAAGTACCGCCGCGCGGACTCCTTTGGCAAGGACGGCCCGCCGCCGTGGAATTGGCAGGACATCATCCTCGTCAAGCCTGGCGCGGACTTCTCCGGCCTGATGAAGGCCGGGCTCGAGGAGTTGCAGGCGGACGACGGCATGTGGGCGGAGTACGCGCTGCCGTATTCCGAGCTGCTCGTCGAAGCCGCGAAGGATCCCGTCAAGCGCGACATCGGTTGGATGACGCGCACACGCCCCGTCGCATTGCCCTCCGGCCGCATCCTGTTACCGCTCTACTCGGACGGGTTCAACGCGTCGCTCGTCGCAATTTCGGACGACCTCGGCGAGTCGTGGCGCGCGAGCAAACCCATAATCGGCCTCGGGCCGATCCAGCCGACGCTCGCGCAACGGCGGAACGGCGACCTCATCGCGCTTTGCCGCGACAGCGGCCGCGCGCCCGCCCGCGCGATGCGCAGCCTGTCGCGCGACAACGGCGAAACGTGGACGCTCGCGCGTGACACCGACCTGCCCAATTCCGGCAGCAGCCTCGCGCTGGTCGCGCTGCATGACGGCCGCTGGGTACTCATCTACAACGACACCGAGACCGGGCGCCGTCGTCTCGCCGCCGCAATCTCGGATGACGAGGGCGAATCCTGGCCCGCGCAGAAGTATCTCGACGCCGACGGCGAAGGCCGCTGCTCGTTCTCGTACCCCACGGCCATTCAAGGCAAGGACGGCCGCGTACACGTCACGTATTCCTACCGCGTAGACGGCGGCGCTTCGATCAAGCATGTCGCGTTCGAACCCGACTGGATCCGCAGCGAATGAAACGAACGACATGGCCGACGAGGCCCCGCCTACTTGTCATTCCCGCGAAGGCGGGAATCTCGCTCCTCCTGGCGCTCCTAATCCATACGCCTGCCGCCCCGCAGGCCACGAAGCGATACGATCGACTCACGGTCCACGCGGGGCCGGCAGCCGACGCCGTCGAACGCCGCTACATCGACCTCCTCGCCGATCGCTTCACCGGGTGGTCCATTCCCGTCTCGACCGACAACGATTCGACCGGCAAGCCTCTCCACGTGTTCATCGGCACCATGGAATCCAGCCCCGTGCTCGCCTCGCTCGCCGATCGCGCGGGCGTCGCCCTGCCAGCGCCCATCGATCCCGGCAAGGAAGGTTTCGTCCTGGCGACGGCAACGCTCGACGGCCGCGACACGCTCCTCGCCATCGGCGCCGACCGTCGCGGCGTCCTATACGCCATCGGCGAAGTCCTGCGCTGCATGGAACCGCGCGGGACGCAGTTCGATTTTCCACGCGGCCTCGCCCTCCGCTGCGCGCCGCGCTGGCCCGTCCGCGGCCAAATCGTGTCGCAGGGCCACACCATGATCGAACTCACCGGCGCGCGACGCTGGACGCCGGATGAACTCCGCCGCGCCTATCTCGACTACGCGCTGGCTGGCGCGAACACGTTTGAAATCGGCGAGACCGATCACGAGACGTTCAACTTCCTCAAGTCCTACGGCCTCGACTCGCTCACCGTCGTAAACGGGAATTCCGGCGACGGCCCGCCCGAGTGGCAGGCCAAGGAGGCCATCGGCCGCACGGGCTACCTCAGTCCCGCGATTCCCGAGGCGCGCGCACGCCTCCTCGAACTGCGCGAGGCGTTGTTCAAGAACATGCCGCTGCACGACTACGTCCACATCAAGTCCGGCGACGGCGGCGGAGACGAATCGGAGGCCGCCGCGCCCTACGGAGGCACGCTCATCCGGCTCGCCGAGGACTATGCGCACATCCTGCACCGGTATCACCCGAACACAAAGGTCTTTGTCGGTAATCAGAAACTCGACAACGCGGGCGAACAGGCCATCTTCGACTACGTGCAGGCCGAGCCGCGCGAGTGGCTTGCGGGCATCGTCTACGGACCCGGCTCAAATGCCATGGGCTGGACACCCGGCCGCCGCCAGGATCACCGCACCGATCTCTTCGAGTACGCGCGACGTGGTGCGATGTCCGGCTACCTCCGCGAAATGCATCGCCAACTCGGGCCGCGGCACGACATCCTGCTCTTCACCGATCTCACACACTGGGTGTACTCGCAGTACGGTCTGATGGATCACGAGATCATCGCCGACCGGGACTACGCCACGCCGCCGCGCTGGGACTACGGGATGTACGCACACCGCCCCGACCCTGCAATGGCGCAAGTATACGACCGCCGCACGTTCCACGCGCGGCCGCGCAACTACTACGCCGTGTTCCAGGAGACAACCGAGTTCGCCATCGGCGATGTCGCGTACTCCGAGGGCCACCACGACCACGCAAACACATGGATCTACCAGCGCCTGTTCTGGGACCCGCACCAGACTGTCGAAGAGGTCGTGCTCGAATACGCGCGGGCCTTCTTCGGCGCGGACGCGGCCCAGACCATGGCCGAGGCGCTCTTGCAGCATGAAGAAAACCTCCAGACGCCGATCGCGGGCAATGACGGTATCGAGCGCCTGATTGCGTTGCTCGACCGCGCTGCGCTCCAGATGCCTACGCAACGGCTCGAACGCGATTACCTCTGGCGCATGCACATGCAGCGGGCCAGTCTCGACCGCTATATCCAGCTCGACGTGCAACAGCAGCGCGCGCATTACGGCGCAATCGTCGATCGCCTCTCGCGCGATGTCGGACGCGGCGTGGTCCCACCGCTCGTTCAGCAACAGCAGGTTCTTCCTGCACCCTCCGGGGAAATGAGTGTGCTGAAGGATCGCGCAGTCAAACTGAGCGAGGACTCGGATCGCATCTACGGCATGAAGAACGAAGGGCTGTTTAATCTGGATCACGACTACTTCGGATTCGGCTGGCTCAGGCGCGAACTCGAACGCGCCGCGGCGATGGAGAACCACGAGGATCAGCTCGCCGCACTCCAGCGCGTCGTGCACTATGACGACCCCGGCCCCGGCGGCTTCTATGACGACGCCGGCACACCCAACGGCGCGCCGCGGCTCGTCTACGGCTGGCCCTACGGCGACGGCGACTTCAGCGGGTTCAACCGGCCCTCGCAACGCACCATGGCGTTCACGACCGACGAGGAACGCGGCGTGACCTTCCGCTACACCGGCCTCGATCCGGAGGCGAAGTACCGCGTGCGGCTCTCACTCGTCCGGCCGCGTTACCTGCCGCGCTTCGGCATCTTCCAGCACCAGACCAGCCAGTCGATCATGGCCGACGATGTCGCGCTCGCCGAGAACCTCGAACTCCCCGAGTTCGAAGCCGATTTGTTCGAGTTCGACGTGCCCCAGGAGGCCACGCGCGACGGCGAACTCATGCTCTGGATGAAAAAACAACCCGGTATCGGCGAAGGTTCCGCGTCCGACGTCTCCATCTGGCGCAATACCGGCGGCTGGGGCACACTCGTCTCCGAGGTCTGGCTCCTCCGCGACTGACTGCCCGGCCTATTTTCGCCGCAACTCGACCTGGTGCACCCCGCGTTCACGATCGCCATGCCGGATCACGGCCCGCACTTCCGCATCCCCTCCACTCACGTCGAGCGCCTCGAACAGGCATGTCTCCGCGTTCTCCTCGATGTCGAGCCGCGCCGAAGCGTTCCCAACCCGCAACTCCACTATTCCCGGTTCGTCCCGCGGCACAAACCGGATCAGCGCGTCGTACTTCGCGTACTCCGCCGTCACCAGCCAGTGTCCAATCGAGTCCGGTGCCCACGTGCCGCCGCGCCAGTCCTGCCGCGTCAGCACGGTCATGTCCTCGTGCGCCGTCCCGATGTGAATGCGCGGCGGCGCGTAGTTGTCCGGACGCGTGCTCGACACGTCATCGAACCAGTTCTCGTAACTCGCGCGCAGACGCGCCGCGATCTCTGATTCCTCATCGATCCGGTTCGTTGATTCACCGGGGTCCGACACAACATCGTACAGCTCGAATCGCGGCTCGCCGGTGAACGTCTCGCGCCCAAACCCCGACGCGTGCAGCAACTTCCAGCGCCCTTCACGAATCATGAAGTGATGAAACCGCACCGGCACATCGCTACGGTGCGTCTGAATCACGATAGGCCGCTCCGGCCACTCTTCCGGCTCGCCCGTCGCCAGCCGCCAGAAGCTGCGGCCGTCCAGGCGCACGCCCGCCGGCGCGGCCACGCCGCATGCCTCGAGGATCGTCGGCATCACGTCGATGTGCGCGACCGCTTCGTCTCGCGAGAAGCCCGGCTCGAGCCGTCCGCGCCACTGCATCCACAACGGCGACCGCACGCCGCCCTCGAGCACGTCCGACTTCATCCCGCGAAACAGCCCAACGTACCGTGCCGTGTTCGGTCCGTTGTCGTCCATGAAGATGACCAGCGTGTTGTCCGTGATGCCGAGCGCGTCGAGCCGGGCGAACAATCGCCCCACGTTGTCGTCGATATTGGTGATCATCGCCGCGATCGCCGTGAGCTCGCGCGGCGCGGGCGCGCCCGGCTTTGCCGACAGCGACGCGAGGTCCGCCTGCTCGTATCGCGCGCGCGATGCCTCCGGCACGTCGTCGTACGGACTGTGCGGCGCATTCGTCGCGATGTACGCAAAGAACAGTCGGCCCGCGTCCCGCGACTTCGCGATCCACTCCGCCGCAGCGTCGAAGAAAATGTCGGTGCAGTACCCCTTCGCGGTCACCGGCGCGCCGTTATGAAACAACACCGGGTCCGTGTACCGCCCTTCGGCGCCCGCCGGGTCGCTCGGCTGGCCGATGCCGCCTCCGCGCAGCACGAGCGACTCCTCGAACCCCTGATCCATCGCCCGCATCGGGTAGCAATCGCCGAGGTGCCACTTGCCGAAGATCCCCGTCGCGTATCCCGCGCCGCGCAACACTTCCGCGAGCGTCACTTCGTCCGGCTCCATCATCGAGCGGCCGACGAAGGTGTCGATGCACCGCGTGCGGTAGTTGTACCTCCCGGTCATCAGACTCGCGCGCGTCGGCGAGCACACCGGGCTGACGTAGAACGTGTTCATCGACACGCTGCGCGCCGCCATCGCGTCCAGGTTAGGCGTCGCGATTACGCGGTTCCCCGTCGCGCCGAAGTCGCCGTAGCCCTGATCGTCCGTGATCATCACAATGACATTCGGACGGTCGGCGGCACTCGCGGTCACGCATACCGCGAACACGGCGAGGACTGCCGTACGGCTAACGCCCATTGATTTCGACCCCCGCGTCTGGTTAGATCGCCCGTCGGACCGCGCCCATCATAGTCCAACTCGCGCGCACCGGGAGAGCGCCCGCCGTGCTCAAGACCATCGACCGCATCCAGATCGCCGCGCCCGATGCCGCGGACGCCGCCGCCGGCTGGGTGGCGTTCCTCGGCGCGGAATTCGATCGGAAAGTTCGCGTCCACGCGCTCGGCGCGCTTCGCTCGACCTACCGGCTGGGCCGCGGCGCGATCGAGTTCCTCGAACCCGACGGCGCGGGCCCGGTCCAGGACGCCCTCCATCGCCGCGGCCGCGCGCATCTCTTCGCCGGCGGCGCGTCCACCGCCGAGCTCGAAGGCACGGTCGCGGCGTTGCGCAAACGCGGGGTCGATGCCGTCATCGAGGGCGGCCAGGCGTTCCTGAACGCAAAGCCCGCGCTCGGCGTCGAGTTTCCGTTCGTGCTGAGCCCATACCAGGATCGGGAACCGGTCGGACTGATCGATTTCCTCTACGAAGTCACGTTGCTCGCGCGCGACCCGAAGGACGTCGTCTCGAGGTTCGCCGGACTATTCGGCCTCGACGGTTCGAACTTCGTGTCCATCTCATCGGACAAGTTCGATTACGCCGGCGTGCTCACGCTCTTCACGCGCGGCGACCTGCACCGCTTCGAAGTCATCTGCCCGATCTCGGACGCCTCGACGATGGGTCGCTACCTCGCGCGCACCGGCGAGTCCTTCTATATGTGTTTCGCCGAGTCGCCCAACCTGCTCGAGATCGAGCGGCGCGTCCTCGCACGCGGCGTCGGCATCACCGTCGATCGGCCCGCGGGCCGCGCCGGCGACGAAGTCGCGGACCAGATGTGGATTCATCCGCCCGGGCTGGGCGGCGTCATGTTGGGACTGTCCAGGCCGACCATGGCCTGGACCTGGTCGGGACATCCCGAACGAGTGAGGGCGATTGTATGAGCGGTAAGCCGGCAGTGGCGATCGAAAACGACGGGCGTGTGCGCTATCTCACGCTGAACCGTCCCGAACAACTCAACGCCTTCAACGACGCGCAGTATGACGCGCTCGCCGCCGCCCTGCGCGACGCCGCCGCCGCGCCGAACGTCGCGGTCGCTGTCGTCACCGGCGCGGGCCGCGCATTCTCCGCCGGCCAGGACCTCGGCGAACTCGGCAACCCGCCCGTGTACAACGACGGCTCGGTCCACGGCTTCCAGCCGTTCATGGACGTCCTGCAGAACTTCACCAAGCCGCTCATCGCCGCCGTGAACGGGGTCGGCATCGGCATCGGCACGACGATGCTGCTCCACTGCGACCTCGTGCTGATGGGCGCGAGCGCGCGGCTCCGGGCGCCTTTCGTCAGCCTCGGAATCTCCGCAGAAGCGGGCAGCTCGTTCCTCTTCCCCCAGACCATCGGCTGGGCCGAGACCGCGCACCTGCTCTACACCGCCTCCTGGCTCAGCGCCGAGGATGCCAAGCGCGCCGGCATCGCATGGCGCGTCGTGCCCGATGACGCCCTCCTCGCCGAGACGCGCCAACTTGCCGCGCAAATCGCCGCCATGCCCATCTCGACCCTCGTCGGCACCAAACGGCTCCTGCTCGACGCCCGGCTCGACGCCGTCCAGCGCGCGCGCCGCCGCGAAAACGAAATCATCGGCGAACTCCAGCGCGGCCCCGCCGTCCGCGAAGCCATCGCCGCCTTCATCGAAAAGCGCGCACCCGACTTCTCTAACATGTGAAGCGACTCCCCCAAGGGTTTGGCAGGCTTAAGCGGGCCTCAGCTTAAGCCTGTTTGCCCCGCACGATTTCCCATCCACTTCCCCGCTCGGGAATGGCATACTACCCTCGTGAACACGGGACGCCCGAGAATCAGCCTCATCCCGCTCGCGCTCCTCTGTGCTGTCTTGGCGGGTTGCGCCAGCGTCACGTCAATACAGGATCGAACCCCCGCGAGCGCCTCGCAACATGCCGCCGTCGAAACCTTCCCCGAACTGCTCGGCGCATTCGTCGAGGAGCACTGCTCGACCTGCCACAAGGGCGCTGAACCTAAGGGCGCAATCGATCTCGTCGCGCACGCCAAGTCCGACCCGAACCTCGAGTCCGAGGCCGTCTGGGAGTCCGTGCTCGACATGCTCAACCGCGGCGCCATGCCGCCCGAGGATCGCCCGCGGCCCGACCCCGGGTTCGTCGCCGAAGTGGTCGAGCGCATCGATGCCGAACTCACCCGCGTGGCCGCCGCCGTCAAGCCCGATCCCGGCCGCGTGACCGCTCGCCGCCTCAATCGCGCAGAATACTCCTACACGATTCTCGATTTGCTCGGCGTCGAGTTCGACGCCACCAAACTGTTCCCGGCCGACGACTCCGGTTACGGCTTCGACACCATCGCCGATGTGCTCTCCCTCTCGCCGCTGCACATGGAGAAATACTTCGCGGCAGCCGAACGCATCGCGGCCGAGGCGGTCCCGCTCGATCCCGCCAGGGACGACGACGCACGCGCGCGGTACTCGCGCTTGTTCACCTGCGGCCACGCGCCCGCGGATCACACCGCGGCGTGCGCGCGCAACATCATCCAGCCGCTCTCGGAACGCGCCTACCGCCGCCCCGTATCGCGTCGCGAAGTCTCGCGACTCGTGTCGTTCGTCGACTACGTGCAGTCCGACGGCGGGTCCTTCGAAGAAGGCGTGCGGCTCGCCGTCGAGGCCATGCTCGTCTCGCCGCAGTTCCTCTTCCGCATCGAGCAGGACGAGTCGCCCCGCGACGCCAGTGCGATGCACACGATCGACCCGTTCGAGCTGGCCGCGCGCATGTCGTACTTCCTCTGGAGTTCGATGCCCGACGACGCGCTGTTCGAGGCCGCGCGCTCCGGCCGTCTGCTCGACCCGGCCGAGCGCGCCGCGCAGGTCAACCGGATGCTCGCCGACGACAAGTCCGCGCGATTGGTCGAGAACTTCGCCGGCCAGTGGCTCGAATTGCGCAATCTGCCGATCGCCTATCGGGATAGCGAGACGTTCCCCGGATTCAACAGCGATCTGCGCCGCGCGATGGGCGAGGAGACACGTCTCTTCTTCGCTGCCATCGTCCAGGAAGACCGCAGCCTGCTCGAATTCATTGACGCCGATTTCACCTTTCTGAATGAGCGCCTCGCCGAGCATTACGGTATCGCCGGCATCGAAGGCAACGAGTTCCGCCGGGTCGGCGTCGATCGCGAACAGCGCGGCGGCATCCTGACGCACGCCAGCCTCCTCACACTCACCGCCTACCCCACGCGCACGTCGCCCGTGCTGCGCGGCAAATGGATCCTCGAGAACATCCTCGGCACGCCGCCGCCCCCGCCGCCGGACAACGTGCCGCCGTTGCCCGACGGCGGCAGCAGCCACGCGAAGACCCTGCGTGAACAGGTCGAGATGCACCGCGCGGACCCCGCGTGCGCTTCCTGTCACGCGCGAATGGACCCGCTGGGCTTCGGCCTCGAAAACTACGACGCCATCGGCCGCTGGCGCGTCACCGACGGCGATCGGCCCGTCGACGGCTCCGGCAAACTCCCGTCCGGCGAGGCCTTCAACTCGCCCCGCGAACTCAAATCCGTCCTGCTGGATCATCGGGGCCAATTCGTACATACTTTCGCGGAGAAGATGCTCACGTACGCGCTGGGCCGCGGGCTTGAGCGCTATGACCGCGCCGCGCTCGAGACCATCGCGCGCGAGGTCGAAGCGGACGGCTACCGGTTCTCCCGCGTCGTGCTGGGCATCGTCGAGAGCATGCCGTTCCAGATGCGGCGCGGCGACGACCGAGGAGGCGACGACGCATGAGCCGGATTCACACCGGGCGGCGCTTGAGCCGCCGGACGTTTCTGCGCGGCGCCGGCGCGGCACTCGCGCTGCCGTTCCTCGACGCTATGACGCCCGCGTTCGCCGCGCCCGTGCTACGGAAGTCCCCGCTGCGCATGGCCTTCACCTATGTCCCCAACGGCATCGAGATGGCCGACTGGGTCCCCGCGATCGACGGCGCCGCGTTCGAATTGTCGCCGACCCTCGCGCCGCTCGCCCGGCACCGTGACAACATACTTGTCCTCAGCGGCCTGACCCACGACAAGGGCCGATCGCACGGCGACGGCGGCGGCGACCACGCCCGCGCCGCGGCGTCCTACCTGACCGGCGTCCACCCGAAGAAGACTGCCGGGGCCGACATCCGCAACGGCATTTCGGTCGATCAGGTCGCCGCGACGATGCTCGAGAAAGAAACGCCATACGCGTCGCTCGAACTCACGTGCGAGCCCGGCCGGCTCGCCGGGTCCTGCGACTCGGGTTACAGTTGCGCCTACAGCAACAGCATCTCCTGGCGCACGCCCACGTCGCCGAACCCGCCCGAGCACAATCCGCGCCACCTGTTCGAGCGGCTCTTCAGCGCCGTCGGCACGGAATCGGATGACGCCTCCATCGCGCGCCGCCGCGCCTACCGCCGCAGCATCATCGACTTCGTCGCCGAGGACACGTCGAAACTGATGCGTAAACTCGGCCCGACGGACCGCGGCAAACTGGATGAGTACCTCTTCTCGGTCCGCACGATCGAAAAACGCATCGAGTTCGCCGAAAAAGTCGCCACCGAGCATCCCGGCGAGGAAGCGCAGGCGCCGGAGGGCGTGCCGAAGGAATTCGCAGAGTACGCGCGCCTCATGTTCGACATGCAGGTGCTCGCGATGCAGACCGACCAGACGCGCATCATCACGTTCATGATGGGCGGCGAAGGCAGCAACCGCGCGTATCCCGAGGTCGGCGCGGACGGCGGCCACCACGAACTCTCGCACCACCTCGAAGACCCGGAAAAGGTCGCGAAGATCAAGGCGATCAACCGGCACCACGTCGAACAGTTCGCCTATTTCCTCGACCGGCTAAAGACCACGCCCGACGGCGACGGCACGCTCCTCGATCACTGCATGCTCGTCTACGGCAGCGGACTCAGTGACGGCAACACCCACCGCCACGAGGACCTGCCCGTCCTGCTCGCCGGCCGCGCCTGCGGCACGCTTACCCCCGGCCGCCACGTCCGCTACCCGGTCGAAACCCCGATGTCCAACCTCTACGTCGCGATGCTCGACCGCATGGGCGTCCCCGCCGACGCCCTCGGCGACAGCACCGGCGAACTAGGCTACCTCTCCGGAATCTAAACACCTTCCGCCACACCTGGGAAGGCGAGCGTCCTCGCGATCCACGAACAGAATCGGGTGCCACGCCTAAGCGGGGTCCAGCTTAGGCGTGTTTCGTGCCGCGCGGTATCCGCCGTTGACAATCGCCTACGGCTCAAACTTCAGCGGGCGCCCCTCACGATCCGTCAGCCGCGCGCATATCATCCAGCCGCCCGCGCCCTGTGTCACCTCAATGAGGATCCCGTTCGTCCCGGCCGCAAGAGATGCCTTTGCGCGATCTTGATCCTGCGCCAGGCCGCGATCGACGTGGTGCTCGTGCACGACCTCGCCGTTCACCCACGCCTTCACGCCGTCGTCGCTTCCCAGGCGCAGCACTGCCTCGCACGCCTCCGGCACGGTAATCTCCGCGTACGCGTACGCCACGGCGTTGCTGTGGTTCCCGACGACGCCGATGAGATTCAGGATCCCGTCGCCGTCACTCGCGTTCGCGGCGGCCCACGTGCGCCTTTCGCCGTTCCCGGCCGCATAGGTCGCACTGAGATCGACGTCTGCCGCGCCAAGGTGATTTGTCTCGAACCGATCCGCCGCGGACCAGGGAAACGGCCCCACGACATGCCACTTCAGGATGAATCCGAGTCGTGAAGCTGCTCCCGCGCCCTGCGACAATTGCAGGAACGACTGTACGTCCGCGGACGTGTCCAATCGTGTCACAATCGCGTCGAGAATCCCATTGGCCTCCTCCGGGCGTTTCGCCTCGATCAAGGCCCGCGCGATGCCCGCGAGAAACGGCACGGAAAACGAATTCAGGTCCTGTTGCCCAATGAGGTCCTTCACGATCGCGAACGCGTCCTCGCTCGGGTACCGCATCATGCCGTCCAGCGCGAAGTTCCGCGCTTCGTCCGTCGCCGCGAGTCGATACAATCCCGCGTAAGCCGCGCCCGCAACGTCCGCGCGGCCGTCGCGCCGGCTCCGCGCGGCGATCAACGCGATTGCGTCCGACAACATCGCGCGCGGTTCCTCGTCGAGCGTCGCAGCATGCTTCGCGACCGCCGTTATCCCCTCCGCGTGGCCCGCGTCGAGCAACGCCAGCGACGCGGCGTGCCGCGCATAGGGATCTCCCGTCTCGAGCGCGCCAATCAGCACGGGCGTGAACGCCGCGTCGCCCCGGCGGCCGTACACGCCGTAGATGGACGGGCCGAACTGCTTCAGGAGCGCGTCGTGCTGCACGAGGATGACCCGCGAGACCGCCTCGCCCGGTGCCACGGCCAGCGCCTCGAGCGCCGCGTGATCGAGCATACCCGCCGGCGCGCGGCGCGCGGCGTCGATCACAACCGGCACCACGCGCTCGTCGCCGCGCCGGCCCATCGACGCCAGCGCCGCGCCGCGCAGTTCCGCGCCCTCCAGTTCCCGCGCCGCCCACACGTACAAGTCCATCGCGGTGTCGTACCGCCCGCCACGCGCCAGTATCGCGTCGCCCAGCGCCAGCACGGCGTCGCCGGCCGTCAGCGTGTGTTCTCCCGGCGCAGATTTCGCCACACGCTGGAGCGGCGCAATCAAATCCGCGTCCCCGGTCCACGCCAGCGCACGCGCCGCCGCCGCACGCACCGCGGGGTGGCGGTCATCGAGTCTCGCCACCAGCACCGGTTTCGCGTCGCGATCGCGCAGCATGCCCAGCGAATCGATCACCGCCAGCGCGAACAGCCCGTCCACGCCTTCCAGCGCCGACCGCAGCGCCCGCTTCGATTCAGCAGTGTCCGCCAGTTGAAGCGCGTTCCGCGCGTTCATCCGGAGCGCGTCGTCGTTGAGGTAGTGCGCGATCGGCGCGACATCCGCGCCCTCGGGCAGCACCAGGTGCACGATGTTCAGCAGTCGCGCGGCTTCCTCCGGACCCGGCCGCTGTGCGAGGCGCGCAAGCAACACATCTGACACGTGCCGCCGATCCGCCTCGCGTCCGGGTGCGGACACTTCGTTCGCGACATCGGTGAGCACGTTCGATACCGCGCGCCACACCGGCTCGTTGGGATCGCCAAGCATCGCGACAATGTCGCCAATCCGTTCGACGCTCTCCCGTGGAAGCAGTTGCCGCGCGATCGCCCGCTGATGTGCATCGCCGCTGCGCAACATGCCGAGTAGTTGTTCGCGCGACGGCGTCTCCGCGGAGACCCCAATTGCCGCGAACACCGTCGCGCAACACAAAATGAAGATTCGTCGCATCATGCGCGGCCTACAGATGCCACGGCGCGCGGTACGTGCGCGTCAGGTGGCGGTTCGCCTGCGCGTCGCCGATGAAGGTCTCGGTCCGCGCGT
>CAYUZD010000007.1:0-26050 GCA_964449475.1 uncultured Nitrospirales bacterium | reverse complement strand
CGACGGCACCTGCACCGGCGAACACGGCGTCGGCATCGGCAAACTCCACGCCATGACCCACGAACACGGCGAATCCGGCCTCAACCTCATGCGCGCCATCAAACAAACCATGGACCCGCACGGCATCCTCAACCCAGGCAAGGTCTTGCCCTAATCATCTGACCTTCCTTCGATTCCCTTGAAGTTATCACTATTCATCAGTATCCATCTGTGGTTAACTCGCCCTTGACCTTATCCGTGTTCATCCGTGGCCAATTCGCTCTTGACCTTATCGGCGTTCATCGGTGTGCATCGGTGGACAATTTGTTCTAATGTATCGCGCTGGGAGGTTTCACCCATGACAACCACCGGCACCGTCCGCTTCCACCGCGTCCTCAAGGCGCCGCCCGAACGCGTCTACAAGGCCATCCTCGATCCTGCCGCGAACTGCAAATGGCTCCCGCCCCACGGCTTCACCTGCACCGTCCACCACCTCGACGCCCGGGTCGGCGGCACCTACAAAATGTCCTTCACCAACTTCTCCACCGGCAACGGCCACACCTTCGGCGGCAAATACCTCGAACTCAAGCCCGGCGAACGCATCGTCATGACCGACGTGTTCGACGACCCCAACCTCCCCGGCCAGATGAAGACCACCTACGCCTTCACCAAAGTCTCCGTCGGCACCGAGATCAACATCGTGCAAGAAGGCATCCCCGCCGCCATCCCACCAGAAGCCTGCTACCTCGGCTGGCAAGAATCCCTAGAACAACTCGCCAAACTCGTCGAACCGGAGATTTCTGATCAGGGTTGACTCGCGCGCTGGATATTTCCGCGATGGGAGGGTCGCGCTCCCGCGCGACCGCATCCGTAGCGCCGCCGTCCCAGCGGCAACCAGGCGCCACGTTCATGCAATCGCCAACACCACCGAAACATCACCCCTTGTCATTGCGAGGAGGCCGCGCCGATCGCCCGCCCCGCAGCACCAAGCCCCACCCCGCGGCCGACGAAGCAATCTCTGCCGGGCGCCCACTTCGATTCCAACTGCCGCGATCATGCACAGTCACCGATTCGAAGGCGTTGTCAATCGGCGACTTCGAGTGCGCGAGATCGGGTACTCTGGCCAGCGACACCTCATCATGAATCCCTATGCTGGATTCTGTAAACTTCCAACGACGCGGAGGCTCGCAGATGCTAAGCACGCTCGACGCAGCAATCGATAAGAGCCACCGTGCGCTCGCCGCCATTCTGCGTGGCGACCCCAGCATCTATCAGGAATTGTTTGCCGATCGCGAAGACATCACACTCGGAAATCCATTCGGTCCTTACGCGCGCGGCGCGAAGAATGTGGCCGCCACGCTCGCGAACGCGGCCTCGCGCTATAAAGACGGAGAGGGTGTCGAGGTCGAACTCGTGGCCAAATACGTCAGCGACACCCTCGCGTGCGTCGTGGAAGTCGAGAGTGGCCGAGCCAAAGTCGGCGGCAGCGAAGAGTTGGCCAAGGTTGCGGTGCGCGTTACCAGTGTATTCCAGGTCATCGACGGTGGATGGAAACTCGTGCATCGCCACGCCGATCCAATTACGTCGCCTCGGGAATCAAGTTCCGTGATATCGCGATGAACCGCCGGAAGGAAGGTCGAAAGATGCGCATAGACGTTCGTTCGGCACCCGCGACGAGCCTGGCAGCTTCGACTCGTACAACTCGCTCTTCGGCCGGCCAGCGACGGTAATCTCCACACCTCCGGCTTCGGCGAACACAGCGCAAGCATCGGCGAACTCCACGCCATGCCCCACGAACACGGCGAATCCACCCTAAACCTCATGCGCGCCATCAAACACACCCTGGACCCCCACACCATCCTCAACCCAGGCAAAGTCTTGCCGTGACGAGCGCGATGCTCTCGTTACCAAGCCCCGCCTCCCTCGCGTTATCAAGCCCCGCTTGGTAACGCACTCTTCATCGAAGCTCCGCTTCGCCTCGCTCACTCACCGCCATGACGATTCGCGGCAAGAAAGCAGGCGCGCAGGAGTACAAACGTCCCATCTGCGCCCATCTGCGTCATCTGCGGACAACGCCCTTCCCCCGTCGCCCTCGAAGCATCGGCCAACACGCCGCCCACATGACGCCGCGATTCCTGCAACTCCCAAACGCACGCCATCATCCAAGCGGCCTCAGACAATCGCCGAGACTCTTCATCGCCACCGCCCGCACATTCTTCTCGAGCGGAAACGTGTGATCGCCGGCGTGAACGATATCGAGCCGCTGAAGCTCCAAGTCGTTGATTGCAATCCGCGCCGACTTCGCCATCGCCGGCGCGGACGTCAGCTTAATCTCGAATCCAATCCGCGTTTTTCCACGAACGACGAGCAGGTCGAGCTCCGCACCCGAATGCGTGGCCCAGAAGAAACACTCCGAAGCCTCCGCCCCCAGCCGTCGCGCGATCTGGTCAATCGCAAATCCTTCCCACGACGCACCCACTTTCGGATGCGCCGCCAAGTCGGACGCCGTCTGCAAGTTCAACAGGGCGTGAAGCAGGCCGCTGTCCGCGATGTACACCTTCGGCGACCGAACCTGCCGCTTCGCGATGTTGGCGTGCCACGGCGTCAGTTGCCGGATGACCAGCGCCGATGTCAGCCGGTCCAAATAGTTGCGGACGGTCATGTCGCTCACGCCGAATGATCGCGCGAATTCGGACGCATTCCAAATCTGCCCGTGGTAATGCGCAAGCATCGTCCAGAAACGTCGCATTGTTGTGGAACTCACGCCGATGCCAAGTTGTGGCAGGTCCCTCTCCACAAACGTCCGCAGAAATTCCCGCCGCCATTCGAAACTAGCCTTCTCGCTCCGCGCCGTAAACGATCTGGGGAATCCGCCACGCCGCCAGAGCTTGTCGTATGCACCCCACCCGACTTCCTCCAGAGAAAACCCGGCGAGGTGGTGGTAGACGATCCGGCCCGCTAGTGTCTCCGAACTTTGCCTCAGCAGCTCCGGTGCCGCGCTGCCCAGGACGAGGAACCGGCACGGCGTCCGCGGCCGGTCGGCCAACACGCGCAGCACTTCAAATAATTCCGGCCGCCGCTGGATTTCGTCGATAACGACAAGTCCCTTCAGTGCCCGCAGCGCGATCATCGGCTCCGTTAGGCGAGCGGCATCGTCAGGGTTCTCCAGATCAAAGACGTGGATCGGCCCCTTTGCGCCGCGCGTGAGCCCACGGGCCAAAGTCGTCTTGCCCACCTGGCGCGCGCCGATGATCCCCACAACCGGGAAACGGCGGAGCAACCGATGAAGCATCTGCAACTCTTCTGTGCGTTGAATCATGTCAGGATTATACCTTGAAAATTCAAGGTTTACCATTGAACTTTCAAGGTTGTCTATTGGGAGCTGATTCCCGTTTACACCTTGTATTTCGGTACTTCGGATCACAAAATACAAGGTGTGTCTCAGGCCAGAATTCCAACGGTAGGGACACACCGCCCGCCCATCAAAATTGCCCCATATACTTCCGCACCGTGTTGCCCTCCACACCCGCGACACCGCAATCCCCAAAAATCCCGAACATCGCACAAAACCATCAAGAATCCTCCACCCCTTGTTCCGCGCCTAACCTGCTTGGCGATTCGCGCGATCCACCCTTGTTCCTCACAAACACACTTCGTGTGCCAACGAGGGCAACGCACCCGCACTAGACTATAGAGAGGTTGACAAGGAGCGCGTAGCCAAATGAACGTGGATAGCCCCGCCCACGGAAAGCGGCACGAGTGGGATACGTCCCGCCCCCAACGAACCAACCCGAACCCGCATTCGCAACCGTTCCTGAACATTCGCGGCAAAACGACCCACCAACCCCCGGGCCCCTCTGTGCTTCTCTGTGACTCTGTGGTGAAAAGGAACTTCAAGACCTTTACCACAGAGGGACACAGAGAACTCACCCAGACCAGAAATTCAGAGGAGCACGGTGTCGGCTAAACAACCATCCGCTCGATGCCGTGCTTCATGAGGACGACATTGAAATTGAGAAGCAATCCAATCGGCTTCTTGCTCAGTTTCAGGTAAGAAAGGAGTTGCGCCCGATGAATTTCAGCGATTTCTTTCACTGATTTCAATTCAACAATGACCAAATCTTCAACCAGGAGATCCAACCGATAACCGATGTCCAACGTAACACTCTCGTAGACAACAGGAAGGACCTTTTGTGATCCGACCTTCAACCCGCGCGTCGCCAGTTCGTGACTCAAACACGCCTCATAGGCGCTTTCAAGCAAACCAGGCCCCAACGCAGAATGAACCTTGATCGCGGCGTCCACGACAATCCCGGAGATTTCATTGGGCTGCATTTGAACTCTCCGTGCCCCTCTGTGCCTCTGTGGTGAACAGGGTCTTACCCGAGGAACGTCTTCGCCAGCGTGTACGCGGTGTACACGGCGAACGCGACATACACGGCCCCCGCGGCCGACACCATTGCGATGTTCAGCGGCCCCGGCCGCGCGGACTTGGGCAGGTATCGGAGGTTAATGACGAGCGTGCACGGCACATAGACCGCCATCGCGATGCCGTTCGCGAGCGCGTTGTAGAGGATCACGTCGAATCCGGAGATGACCTTCTCGAACAGGAACGTACTGACGACCCCGACCACCATCCCGCCGCCCGCGAACCACGCGTACAACCTCGACTGCGGGATCGCGCGGAACCGCGCGTAGTTCGTGTGCAGCAGGTCCGCGAACACGCGCGCGCCGCCGTCCACGAACGTGAGCTGCGTGCTGAACAGCGCCGCCATGCCGACCACGAGATAGATGTACAGTCCCGGCGCGCCCATGATCTCTTTCAGGATCGTCGCCAACTCGTACACGATGTTCGACTGCGCCGGCACGATCCCCTGCCTGTGCAGCACGGCCAGCGACCCGAACATGAACAGGAACATCGTGAACGTGTTCAACAGCCAGAAATACAACGTCTGGTCGAGCTTGACAAAATTGAACCAGTCGCGGAACCGCCGCGTATTCTCCGGCGTCTCGGCGAAGATGAACCCGGTCGCGATATCCGCCTCCTCGCGCCCGCGCAGCGGGTTCACCAGCCGCGGCACGCGCGCGCCCATGCCGATCCGCTTGTCGCGCAGGTAATACGCGTAGAACAGGTTCGCCATGCCGCCCGCGCCCGCGAACACCACCGCGCTGAACAGGCTCATCACGGTGAAGTCCGCGGCGGTCTCGATCCGGCCGACGTTGATCAGCCCGCGGCCGAATTCCGCCAGCGTCTCGGCATCGACCGTGCGGTAGAAGACGTACATCATGCCGGCCGTGATGATGATGACCAGCGCGGACACGCTTTTCTCGATCGCGTTGTAAATCGTCTTCGGCCCGAACAGGATCGCCGCGATCCCCGCGAACGTGATCGCCGTCCAGACCCAGTCCGGCCCCGGCCCGTCCGGCCCGAACAACAGCGCGCGCAGCGCTGTACCCGAAGCACGCGCCCAACCCGGAAGCACCATGATGATGACGTTGATGAAGAAGAAGAACGGCACGAATCCGCGCCAGAGCCGCGCGTACCCCGTGAGTGCGCTCTCGCCGGTCGAAATGGCCCAGCGCCCAATCTCGAAATTGAGCCAGAGCTGGATGAACACGCCGAGGCCCGCCGCCCACGCCATCCCCGCGCCGAACCGCGCCATAATCCACGGCCAGAGGATGAGTTCGCCTGCACCGATCGACAGCCCAACCAGAATCGCGCCCGGACCCGTCATCTTCCAGAACGGCAAGGTCCGTTCCGGCAAGTCCTGCGTCTTCAGCGGTTCCAGCGCCTGTCCCATCCGCCCCACGATCTCCGACGTGTCAACACGAGCGCATTAGGGTGGAGAAGTCGGATGACGAATTACAAGTATTGCCCACGTCAGGACGACGACAGGTTCGCAGGCCATTGGGAGGGCGAGCGTCCTCGCGAGCAGTTCGCGCGGATCACTCCGCGTCCCGGTGCACCGTCGCCATCGAGAACGCCGGCACGCACACGGCGATGTACTCCGCGCCGTCGCGGCCCGGCGTGCTGTACTGCACCCACTCCCCGGCATGCGCGATCACGGCCTGGCCCGCCGTCACGATCACCTCGTTCCCGCTCTCCGACTGCACATGCAGTTCGCCGCGCAGCACGACCGTGTACTCCTCGAACTCGGGCCGCTGCCCCGGCTCGCTCCAGCCCGAAGGGCTCGTCATGTGCGCGATGCTGACCCCGGGCGTCTTCGAGTTCACCAGTCCAACGTGTTCGCGGATAATCTTCGGCTTGTTCCCCGCCGCGGCGATGATGGTCGGTTGCGGAACGATCGTGGGCATGGCACGCGCCTCCTGGCTGGACGAAATAGTCCCGGATCGGCACGATTTCGTTCCAGTCCCCGGCCGGATATTGACAGGACGCGGCGAATCCGCCCTATAATGTTTACGTAAACCGCTCGGAGACGGAACAATGCGGGATGGTCGGGCCCGGCGGACCGGAGCACAGCGAGGGGCGTTCACGCTCGTCGAACTCCTTGTCGTCGTCGCCATCATCGGCATCCTCACGTCGATGACGCTCCCCGCGCTGGCCCGCGCGCGAGAGGCCGCGCGCCGCGCCGTCTGCGCGAGCAACCTGCGCCAGGTCGGCATGTGTCTCACGATGTACTCCGACGAAGCCGACGGCCGGTTCCCCCCGCTCCAACCGACCGGCACGCCCGGTTGCCTGCCCGAGCTCGAGTTCGCGCCGCTGACGTTCAAGGGCGACGCCGTCTATCCCGAGTACCTCGCCGACGCGCGCATCATGGTCTGCCCGTCCGACCTCGACGGACAGGACGAGTTCGAGGCCGGCCGCTGGCGCGAGATGTTCGCGCCCGTCGGTCACCGCTACATCAAGCCGTGCATGTTCGACGATCTCTCGTACCAGTACGTCCCGTGGGCCATCCGCCCCACGTGGGTCTGGGACGACGCGCTGATGGATTACGACCCCGGATTCGTGCTCGCGCTGCAGGACGTGCTGCGGAAATCCGCCGGCGGCTTGGCGTCGATACCCGATTTCTCGTTCACCGACGAGAACCAACGCACGCACGACGTCCTCGCGCTGAAACAGGGCGTCGGGCGGTTCATGATCACCGACATCAACGCGCCGTGGCGCGGGTTCGAGGGCGAATCCTCTCTGCCCGTGTACTTCGACCGGCTCAGCGTCATCACGACGGATTTCAACCACCTCCCGGGCGGTTCCAACGTGCTCTATCTCGACGGCCACGTGTCGTTTGAAAAGTATCCGCGCACGGAGCTGTACATGACCACTCGCGCGTGGGCCATGGCCGTGCCGCTGCTGCGCGATCGATTGACGCCGGGATTCATTGACGAGTAGCGCCCGCTTGGCCGGTGCTCTCGATCTGGTACGCGATCAGTTCCGCGATTTCGGTGTGCCCCCAGTAGACGGCCTGGTCGTACGCCGTTCGGCCCGCACCGTCGCGCTCCGACGGATTTGCGCCCCGCGCGAGCAACCGCCTCACCAGCCCAAGATCGCCCCATTCAACGGCCATCGACAGCGGCCGCCGCTGACCCGGGAATTGTTGCGGCAGGGCCGCGTCGTAATCGAGCATGAGATTGATCAACGCGACGTCGCGCTGCGCGAACGCCTCCTCGAGGATCGACTTGCCGTCCGCGTTGCGCACATTGATATCCGCCCGCCGATCGATCAGGAACCTTACCATCTCGTCGTTCTTCGACCGTAGCGCGTACACCATGTACACCTCGCCGTCCGGCGTCGTCCCGTTTGGGTCGAAGCCGTATTGCGACAGGAAATGCACGCAGTCCAGCCTCCCCTCGCGCATCGCCACCTGCAACGCCGTCCATCCGTTGTGCGTTTTCGCGTTCGGATCCGCGCCATACGAAATCAGCGTCCGGATCGCCGCGAGCTGGCCGCTGCGCGCGGCGTAATGGATCGGCGCGACCAGCGCCGCGTCCCGCAAGTTCGGGTTCGCGTGCTCTAGACTCAGCATGCGCTCGAGTTCGGAGATGTCGCCGTTCGCCGCCGCCCGGTGCAACGGCGTCAGCCCGTCGAAGTCGCGCGACTCCGCGGCGATCGGCTTCTGTTCATCGCCCCGGCAGGAGGTCAACGCCCCCGCCATCAGTAGGAGGCACGCGATCGCGCCGGTACGACCGGCCACTCGTGACGAGGTGAACGGGGTAGGCGTCATGGGATAAACAATAGCGCGACGGACGATGCCCGTCAATCCGTTAACCCGTAACTTGGCCCGCCCCGCGCTTGATCGCCGCCAGGCCGTGTGCAACGCTTGCGCCGGTTCGTGGGAACGTGGGGGCCCGGTGGGGATATGCCGCTGATCGAAGCGAACGGCCTGCGTAAGGTGTTTCGTGCCTCGCGTGGCAGGACGGTCGAAGCCGTGCGCGAGGCGACCATCGCTGTGGACGCCGGCGAGATCTTCGGCCTACTCGGGCCGAACGGCGCCGGCAAGACCACGCTGCTCCGCATGCTCGGCACCATTATCACCCCGACTGCGGGAGAAGTCCTCGTCGAAGGCCGTCCCGCCGCGGAATCGCCCGAGGCCGCGCGCCAGCGCATCGGGTTTCTCTCGGGAAACACGAAGCTCTACGGCCGCCTGACCGCGCGCGAACTCCTCCGCTATTTCGGCCGGCTCTACGGCATGGCGGACAGCGACATCGCGGCGCGCAGCGAAGCGCTTGCTGATCTCCTAGACATGCGCGGATTTTTCGACCGCCGCTGCGAAACGTTATCCACCGGGCAGACCCAAAAGGTCTCCATCGCGCGCGTCATCCTCCACGATCCGCCGGTGCTCATCCTCGACGAACCGACGCTCGGCCTCGACATCATGACCAGCCGCGCCATCGTCGAATTCATCCGCGACGCGCGCACGCGCGGCCACGCGATCATCTTCTCGACGCATTACATGACGGAAGCAGAAACGCTCTGCGACCGCATCGGACTGATCCACCGCGGCGAGATGCTCGCGATGGGCCCTGCGCCCGAGTTGTGCACGCGGACGGGCACAACGAACCTTCAGAACGCGTTCCTGGCGCTCGTCGCCGAACACGAGGACGCGCCGGCATGAATGCGCGCATCGTCCGGACGATCTTTTTCAAGGAACTGCTCGACACGTTTCGCGACAAGCGCACGCTCATCGCGATGGTCGGCGTTCCCATCCTGCTCTATCCCCTGCTGTTCATCCTCGGCACGCAACTTACCATCGTCCAACAGTCGCGCATGGATGAGCTCGCGTCACGCGTCGCCGTCACCGGAGCCGGAGCGGACACCGCGGCGGGCTGGTTCGACGGCGCTGAAGGCGTCGAAACGGTTGAATCCGCCGCGCCGATGGACGCCCTGACCGCGGGCGACGTGGACGCTGTCGTCGATGCGCCGGAAAACGTCGCCGGGACGCTTTCGGGCGATGGCACGGCAGAAATCGTGCTTCATTTCGACAACGCCGAGGCGCGCTCGCGCGCGGCCCGCGACCGCGTGTCCGACGTGCTCGGCGACCTCCGCAGGAAACTCGTCGCCGAGCGGATCGCGCGCGCCGGTCTCGCGCCGACCTTTGCCCAGCCCATCGACATCGAATCGAAAAACGTCGCCCCGGCCACGAAGTCCACCGGGTCCCTGCTCGGCACCGTCCTACCGCTCATCATGGTGGTGATGCTGGGCGTCGGCGCGTTCTACCCGGCCGTCGATCTCACCGCGGGCGAGAAGGAACGCGGCACGTTCGAGACGCTGCTCTCGACCCCCGTCTCGAAACTCGAAATCGTCACGGGCAAGTTCCTGACGGTATTTACGCTTTCCGCCGTCACCGGTGCGCTCAACCTCGCGAGCATGATCGCGACCGTCGTGTTCCAGTTGTCGCAGTTCTTCGCGTCGGCCGAGTCGGAGTCTACGTTCATCCCATCGATCGAAATCCCGCCCGCCACCGCGCTCATCATCCTCGGCGTGCTAGTTCCGCTCGCGTTCTTCATCGCAGCGCTGATGATGACGGTCGCGCTCCTCGCGCGGAGTTTTCGCGAGGCGCAGAACTACGTCTCGCCCTTCTTCATGGCCATCGTCCTCCCCGCCGGTGCGCCGTCCGTCCCCGGCATCGAGCTCGACCGCGTCACCCAGTTCATCCCCATCGCGAATGTGTCGCTCCTGTTCCGCGAACTGCTGATGGGCGACGTGCGGCCCGACATGGCGTTCTTCGTGTTCGTCAGCACCGCGACCTACGCCCTGCTCGCACTGCTGCTCGCCGCCTGGATGTTCCAGCGCGAGGACGTCGTGCTCTCGCAGGAAAGCGTCGCGCCGATCACATGGGACCGCCGTAGCCTCGCGCCGTCCGACGCGCCCACGCCCGGCATCGCCCTCGCCATCTTCGGCGCAGTCATGTTGCTGATCTTCTACGCGGGCACCGCGCTTCAGGGTTGGCGGCTCCATGCCGGGCTCGCGCTGACCCAGTACGGCGTCATCCTGCTGCCCGTGCTGTTCGCACTATGGTTCGGCAAGGTCAACCTGCGCACGGCGCTCAATCTGCGCGTGCCGTCGATCCCCGCGCTGGCGGGCACGTTGGTCCTCGCCGCCGCTTGGACGCTGCTGAGCATCGAATTCAGTCTCATGCAGTCGCGCATCCTGCCGCCCCCGCCCGAAATGGAGGACATCTCGAAGCGGCTCTTCGATCTCTCTGCGCTGCCGGGCGGCCTCTTCACGCTACTCGCCATCATCGCCGTGAGCCCGGCGATCTGCGAAGAATCGCTCTTTCGCGGCGTACTGTTGAGCGGGCTGCGCCGCCGGTTGCCGGCATGGGTGACCGTCCTCGCCGTCGGACTACTCTTCGGCGCGTTCCACCTGAGTATCTACCGCTTCGTGCCGACCGCGCTCAGCGGAATCCTGTTCACCTACCTCGCGCTGCGCACGGGCTCCATCGTGACCTCCGCGCTCGCACACTTCACGCTAAACGCGCTCGCGATCCTCGTCGAGACGCAGTCGCTACCGGAGCCCATCGTCGCGCCGCTCCACGCGATCGACCCCGTATCCGGCCACGTTCCCGCCGCGTGGCTCGCGGGCGCGGCCGCCGTGTTCGTCGTGGGAATCGCGATCGTCGAATTCAGCGCGCGGCGGCGCTCAGGCTAATTCGCGCTCGATCACCGATTCGAGCGTCTGCCGCTTGCGGATCAGACGGAACGTGCCGTCGTTCTGAATCAGCACCTCGGGTGCTTCGGGGAACGAATTGTAGTTCTTCGCTGACATCGACGAGCAATACGCGCCCGCGCCGCCAATCACCATCAGGTCGCCGGCCTTGGCCTCGATCAGCGCGCGCGGCAATAGCGCCTCGGGTTCGCCCGGCGCCGGTGTAAGGATGTCCCCGCTCTCGCAGCAGTGACCGACCACGATGTAGTCATGCGGCGGCCGGTTCGATCCGTCCGGCGTCACGATCGACATCGGATGCTGCGCGCCGTACATGCTCGGCCGAAGGATTTCCGTCATGCCCGTGTCGAGCTTGATGAAATCGTACCCCTCGGGTTTCGTCGTGACGACGTCCGCGACCAACGCGATCAACGCACCGGCGTTCGCCGTGAGATAGGTGCCCGGTTCAACCTCGATATGAAGCTTCCGGCCGTACTGCGCCGCAAACTCGTGGAAATCCGGCAGCAGTGCATTGCCAATCTCATTGAGGTCGGCCGTCTTTTCGCCCGGCACGCGCGCAATTTTGAAACCGCCTCCGAGACTCAACGTCGTTACGTCCAGCAACTTCGCCGCGATCCCCAGCGACAGCCGCGCGCAGTGCTTCCATACCTCCGGGTCGCCGCCCGATCCGATGTGCGTGTGCATCCCCGTGATGCGCACGCCGTGTTCGCGCGCGATCGCGAGGGCTTCGTCAAGCAGCCCGTGCCAGATCCCGAAACTCGCGCCCGGCCCCCCGACGTTCGTCCGGTTGCTGTGGCCCGAGCCCTTGCCGGGATTGATCCGAATCGTCACCGAACTCTTCGGAAACATTCCGCAGTACACGCGCAACTGATGGAGTGAACATGCAGTGAATTCGACGCCGCGCGTCACCAGTTCGCGCAGGTTCTTCGGCAGTTCCTGGGCCGTGATCTGAACGTCCCGCGGCGCGAGTCCCGCGAGCAGCGCCCGCTCCGCCTCGTACCCGCTGCTCGCGTCCACCCGCAGTCCCTGCGCCTGGAACACGCGCAGGACCGCCGCCGTCGGCAGCGCCTTCATCGCGAACCGGGCCGTCAACCCGAACGCAGTCGGGAACGACCTGACGTCCTGCGCCGCCCTCTCGAGCGTCGCCTGGTCGTAAACGTAGACCGGCGTGCCGAATTCGCGCGCCAGCGCCCGTGCGCGGTCGGGTCCGATGAACGGCGTGTGCTGCATGCGTACTCCTGGGTGCCCTGGGGAACGGAAATCGGCGGCGCGAATCCGGCGCGGGTGTCCTACATCCGGCGCCGGGTTGCCGCGAAGCGCAAAAGGATAACAACGCGTCAACTCAAACGCCAGCATGCGCACCGGACGCGCGCGAACGCCGTTTCCGCTCGATTCCGCCGCACCGTTCGGGTATGCTGCACGCACGACACGGCCGTTGCGCGGGGGCGCAATGCCGCATGGAAGGGGGCCCGATCCGGGGACGGGAATGGGTGAGAAACGTCCGAGAACTGAGGAAGAACTCTATCGCACCGCGCTGCGAATGGTGTCGCCTGGCTCGCACGTGCGCGAAGCCATCTCGCTGATCATGCAAAGCCGCACAGGCGGCCTCCTCTGTTTCGGCCAGCCCAAGCGCCTCTCCGATTTGTCGGAAGGCGGGGTGCAAGTGGACACCCCCACGTCGCCGCAACTCGTCTACGAACTAGCGAAGATGGACGGCGCCATCCTGCTCAACCACGACGGCTCGCGCATCCTCTCCGCGAACAAGTTCCTCAAACCGCGCGCCGGCATTCCCTCGACCGAGACCGGCACGCGTCACATCGCAGCCGAGCGCATGGCGCGCCAGGCCAAGTGCATCGTCGTTGCCGTGTCCGAGCGCCGCAACAGCGTCACGCTCTACGTCGGCGAGCGCAAGCACGTGCTCGACAGCCTGCCGACGCTGCTCAACCGCGCGTCGCAGGTCCTGCAGACCCTCGAGCGGTTCATTGACGCGCTCAACGAAGCGCTCGAAGACCTCAGCATCCGCGAGTTTCAGGACATGGTCACCATCTTCGACGTGTGCCGCGCCGTGCAACGCTACGAACGCGTGCGGCGCATCGCGGCGGAAATGGAGCCCTACCTCCTCGAACTCGGCATCGAGGGCCGGCTCACGTCGTTGCAATTACAGGAAGTCATGATCCAGACCTCCGGTTCGGAACTCGTTGTGAAGGATTTCTACAAGGACCCCCAGAAAACGAGTTCGACCCAGATTCTCGAGAAGCTGTCCGAGATACCGCAGGACGAACTCCTCAAGCTCGGCAACATCAGCCAGTTGCTCGGTTACGGGCCGAACCCGCGGACGGTGGACACCTACCTGACCTCGCGCGGCTACCGCATCCTCACCCAGACCCAGCGGCTCACGCCCCAGCTCATCGACGACCTTGTCACCCGCTTCGGCTCGCTTCAGCAGATTCTCCGCGCACCCAAGGAAGATCTGGTCGAGGTGGACGGCGTCGGCGAGGTCCTGGCCGAACGCATCCGGTCCGGCCTGCACCTCCTCCAGAACCAGCTCGCCCTCGAGCGGAGGTAGCCGAGATACTCGCGACCGCGTTCGACACCGCCTACCGGCTCGCCCGGCCCCTCCTGTTCCGCATGGACGCCGAGCGCGCACACGGGTTGGGGTTGCACGCCCTCGGGTTCGTGAGCGCGTTGCCCTGGGCAGGCCCCGCTCTCGCCCGAGCCAACTCGGTGGCCGACCCCCGCCTGGAGCAACCCCTCTTCGGCCGGACGTTCCATAACCCCGTCGGACTCGCAGCGGGCTTCGACAAGAACGGCGATCATGCCGCGCACTGGGGTGCGCTCGGCTTCGGGTTCATCGAAGTGGGCACCGTCACCGTGAAAGGACAGCCCGGCAACAACCGCCCTCGACTGTTCCGGCTGGAACAAGACCGTTCCCTGCAAAATGCAATGGGCTTCAACAACGAAGGTTCCGACGAGATGCTCCAGGAACTGTCCGACTGTTACCCGCTTGAGCATCCCATCGGCGTGAACCTCGGAAAGAACCGTGAAACACCTTTGGAACGAGCCCAGGACGAGTACATCGCCCTGATTGCCAAACTCGAGGGCGCCTGTGATTACTTTGTCGTCAATCTCTCTTCCCCGAACACGCCCGGCCTGCGCGACCTGGAAAACGCCGGCTACGTCCGCGCGCTCATCGACCGTGCGGCGCGCTCGACGATGCGCCCCGTGCTCTTGAAGGTCTCGCCCGACCGCGACCCCGCCGAGACCGTCGAGTTGGCGTCGGCCGCAGTCGAAGCCGGCGCCGCCGGCATCATCGCGACCAACACGACCGTGGACTACCGCCTGACGCCGCGCGCCAAGACTTTCGGCGGGATCAGCGGCGCGCTGCTGCGACAGAGGAGCCGCCGGATGCTCCGGGCACTGGCCCGGGGCTTGGGAAATCGGACAGTGCTGGTGAGCGTCGGTGGTATCGACGGGCCGGACGAGGCCTACCGGCGGATTCGGGCCGGTGCAACGCTCGTTCAGGTATATTCTGCGCTGATTTACGAAGGGCCGGGGCTCATCCGACGGATCAATCAGGGACTCCTCGAGCTGCTCGAACGGGACGGCCTTCGTTCCATCGCCGAAGCCATCGGGCTCGACAGAGAAATCGAAGAGAAAGACGTGGCCAACACATGACGGGCGACGAAGTACTCGACATCTTCCGCAAGGCGGGCGCGCTGCTCGAAGGCCACTTCGTCTACACGAGCGGCCGCCACGGCAACAAATTCATCCAGGCGGCCCGCGTGATGCAGTACCCGGAACACGTCGACCGCCTGTGCGCCGCCCTGGCGGACCGCTTCAAGAACGCCAACGTCGCGCTGGTCGTCGGCCCGGCGACCGGCGGCATCATCCTCGCCTATGCGACCGCCCGGCATCTGAAGTGCCGCTGCGCCTTCACGGAAAAAGACGGCGGAGGCGGCATGGCCGTCAAACGCGGCATCCGCATCGATCCCGGCACGCGCGTCCTCGTCGTCGAGGACGTGATTACCACCGGCGGCTCCGTCAAAAAAACCATCGCCCACCTGCGATCCCGCAGCGCAGAGGTCGTGGGCGTCGGTGTACTCGTCGATCGCAGCGCCGGCGAGGCGGCGTTCGACTGCCCGTTCCATCCGCTCGCGAGGATCACGCTCGAGAGCTACGCCCCGGACGACCCGCGCGTCGCCACCCTGCCCGGCCCGGCAGTCGACCCCGACGACTTGCTCGGCTAACGACCGCGCACCGTTGCGCGACACCCATTCGGCTGTTATCATCGGCCCCGCGTGTCCTCGATCGTGGTATGACGTACCCGAGGTGATGTCGTGGGGCAAACGGCGAACGCCCGATTCGTCCGGATGATGCCGGACCGGTCCTCCCACTCCCCCGCCGCTCGCCGGAGACGCTCCGGTGATTGACCGCATCGCGATACTCGGCGGCAGCAGCGTCTACATCCCCGAGTTCATCTTCTCGCTCATCACGCACAACATCAACGTCCGCGAAGTCGCGCTGTTCGGTCGCGCCGGCGACAAACTGCCCGTCGTCGCGGACTTCTGCCGCCGGCTGATCAAGCGCAGCGGTTTCCCCACTGTCATCCACGCCACGACCGATCTCGAAGAGGCCGTCCGCGGCGCGAAATACGTGCTGAACCACGTGCGCGTCGGCGGGATGCAGGCGCGCCTGCGCGACGAGACCCTGCCACCGACCGAGGGCCTCATCGGCGACGAGAGCCTCGGGCCTGGCGGCCTCGCTAATGCCCTGCGGACGCTGCCCGTAGTCCTCGACCACGCCGCGCGCGTCGAAGCCGCCAACCCCGGCTGCACCTACATCAACCTGACCAACCCGATGGGCATCGTCGTCGAGGCCATGACGGCCCACACGGGGCTCAAAACGATCGGCGTGTGCGACCTGCCGGGGACTTATCTCCGCAAGATCGCGCGCGTGTTGCACCATCGCACCGAAGAGATCGACGTCGACTACATCGGGCTGAATCATCTCGGATGGTTCCAGGACGTGCGCCTGCGCAAGAAGAGCGTAATGGGGCCGCTCCTCGAACGTATCGAAAACGGCGCGGGCGACGGATTCGACGTCGAGGTCATCAAACTGTTTCGCATGATCCCCGCGCGGCCGGTCAGCGACTTCTTTCACGCCTCGCGCATCGTCGAGGAGCAGCGCCGGGGTGGTCCCCACCGCGCGCAGAAACTGCACGAGGCGGAGTCGCAGATCCTCGAACTCTACCGCGACCCGCATCTGAGCGAGATCCCGCCGTTGACCCGCGCGCGGAACACACCGTGGTACGAGGAGACCATCGTGCCGCTCATCCAGGCGCTCGAGGGCGGCAAGAAGGAGCGACTCATCCTCTGCGTGCGCAACGACGGCGCCATCCGCGACCTGCCGCCGAACGCCAGCGTCGAGGTACCGGTCGACGTCGCCTCGGGCGAGTTCAAGCCCAAACGGGTCGGCAACTGCCCCCACTTCCTGCATGGCGTGTTCATCGCGATGAAGGAAAGCGAGCGGCTCATCGTCGAGGCCGTGCGCCACCGGTCCTACGAGTGCGCGCTGCAGGCGTTCACGGTCAATCCTTTTGTCGCGTCGCTCGACAAGGCGCGGCGCATGCTGGAACTCGTGCTCAAGAACGAGTCACTGGAATTACACTAATTCCCACGGTCGCCCCGCGGCCCGCCGTCGTGTACAATGTTCCTGACACGGAACTACGGGGATACAGACACATGATCCGGACACTTTGCGCCGCCCTATTCGCCGCCGCGGTGTGCACCGCGGCCTGGCCGGCATCGCCCCCGCCCATCGTGGGCGACGAGGGCGCCACCATCGACGCGCTCGTACGGGAACAAAAGCTCGTCACCATCGTGCTCAAGGACGGCTCGCGCGCATACAACTACCGGTTGCGCGGCATCCACGAAGAAACGCTGACGATTACTGACAGTTCCGGTGCCCCTGGCGCGTTCCCACTCGACATGGTTCGCGAATTGCGCGTGCAAAAGGAACGGATCGATACCGAGCGCAACGTGCGCAAGGACAGTGCGCTCACGACCGAGGACCGCAAGGTCGTGGACGCCGGGGTGGCCCGCGCGTTCGACCTGTTCAATACCTCCCGCGGCAACCAGACCGTCAAGATGCAGGCAGCCATGGCGCTCGCGGCCAGCAACCATGACTCCAAACTCGGTGCCCAGTCCTACCTCAAGGAACTCATGACCGGGAACGACGCTCCGACCGCGACCGCGGCCGCGGGCATGCTCTGGCGCGTCGGCGTCGAGCCGTCCAGTTCCGCAATCGAAAACGGCCTCGCCAGCGGCAACCGCGTCACCAAGGCCGCCGCCGCTACCCTCGCCGGGCTCACGGGCGACCAGCGTTACCTCCTCGCCGTTCGAGGCCTGCTCCGCGATCCGGCGGTGGAGATCTTCCCTTCCGCGGCCAAGGCCATCGCGCGGCTCGGCGATCGAGAATCGCTGCCGGCCTTGTACGACGGCATCCGCGCCCTCGACGACAAGAAGGGTGACGCCTGCCTCTTCGCGCTGACGCACCTGGGTGGCGACGACGTCAAGCAGCGACTCTTGACCATGCTCCCGGATTCCCGAGGAAACGAATGGTTCCGCATCGTCCGCGCCCTGCACCAGCTTGGCGATGATTCGGCGACCAAGCTGCTCACCTCAAACGCACTCAATCAGCCCGCGTTTAGTCGCGTGACGGCACTGATCCTCGTGCGCGACGAAGGATCGGTCGAAGCCATCCAGTTCATGCGCGATTTCCTCGGCAAAGCGCTCGACCCCAACGTCGAGAATCTCGTCTACAAGGGCCAGGTCGGCATCGCGCTCTATCTCGCGGGCGATATCCAGGCCAAGGGCGTCGTCCAGGATGTGCTCGGAACCAGCCCGAATCTCATCTACGTTCGCGGCCGCACGTCAGACGAGGCCTTCAAGCAACAGGCCGTCATCGAAATCCAGACCAAAGTCGTGGCCGCGGTCGGGGACACGCTCAACCGCGAGTTTGTCTCCCTGCTCGCCGCGCCGATCCAGAGCCCGAACCCTCAGGTGGCTGTCCGCGCGTGCATTGCCGCGATCCAGATCGCCAACCCCGAGTTCGGCGCCCGCGTACGCGATTTCGACCTGTAATCACGCATGCCGGAGCAGCTCCACGTGATCGTCTCCGGCCTGGTCCAGGGCGTCGGCTTCCGCCACGCAACCTACCGCCGCGCGCTGGAGCTGGGCCTGCGGGGTTGGGTCCGGAACCTCGCGAACGGCGACGTCGAAGCCGTATTTCAGGGCGACCGCGCTACGGTGGATAGAATGCTTCAGTGGTGCCGGCGCGGACCCGCGCTCGCGAGGGTCGATCGCGTTTCCGAACAGTGGGAACCCGCCCAGGAAGACCTCGGCGAGTTCCACATCGATTTCTGAATCGCGGGCCCACGGAACCGGATCTGGAGGGGGCAAATGACGGATTCGCGCGACGACCTCGAGCGGGAACTCGAGCAGCGCATCGCAGACAAGACGGAGCAGGAGCGCCTCATCTCGGATACCCGCGCCCTGCTCGAGCGCGTCGATGAGCGGCGCCGACGGCAGACCCGCGAACGGCGCCGATGGGACGATCGCGCGGACGCGCTCGAGGCGGCGCTCACGGACGGCCGCGCGCGGCTGGGATGGACGAAGCAGGCGATCGCCGATCTCGGACGCCGACTCGATGGGCTACGTTCGGCCGATGCCGGATCCCCCGCGATCTCAAGCGTACTCCCGCCGGAGGAACCCGAACCGCTCGGCGAACAGCGCCGGCGTGCGGCGGAACAGATCCTCGGTGCCCCCGTGTTCCGTATCGAACACATCGCGCTCGAGGTCTTCGCGCTCGCCAAGGCCTACTTGGACAGCACCGCCTCGCGCGCCATGCCGCGGGAACAGCGCGACGAACTCGCCCGGCGCATCGCCATCTACGATCGCCGCGCCGAGCGGGAGCGGTTCGCCGCGCGCCCGCGCATGACCGTCGAGGAACGCCGCCAACAAATCCTGCTCCGGCAGATCATCGACAAGTGCCGCGCCGGGTCGCTCGCGCTGTTGACGCTCGGAGAGATCGATCTGCTCATTCACAGCTACGACCTCATCGTGCAACAGGCCAAGTCCGCGGACGACGAAGACCGCCTCGTCGAAGTCATCAACCGGGCGGTGGACGAGATCTGCGCGCGCTGGGCGAGCCTCGAGCGCCTGCGTCTCGCGCTCCGCTCACGCGGGTGAGGCGCCGTCCCGCTCCACGAGCCGCGCGATCGCGCGCCGGTAGTCCTCCGGCGTGTCCATGTCGGACAACACGTCCGCCGTATCGACCGCCACGTCCTGCACGACGACGCCGCTCGCCCGGAGCAGCCCGCGCAGCCCCACGTCATCGTGCTTGGTCAGCACCTCGTCCCAGAACGCGCGCGGCAACACCATCGGGTGGCCCCGGCGTCTCTCGAACACGGGGAGCGCGATCGCATCGGGCCTCAGCGCGTGCGCATTCAGTACCGCACGCACGATGTCCCTCGTGATCAGCGGTTGATCCCCGAGCGCGATGACGGCCGCGGTCCAATGGGCCGGCGCCGCCGACAATCCCTCGCGCACCGAACTGAGCATCCCGCGGGCGAACTCCGTATTGCGGACGGTGGACACGCCACATCGCCGAACCGCGGCTTCGACCGTCGGCGCGTCGGCTCCGGTAACGACGAGAATTTCCCCTACGCCGCCGGCCGCGAGTTCCTGCACGACGCGTTCGACCACGGTCATCCCCGCGAACGGCAGTAACATCTTCTGCTCGCCCATCCGGGACGCCGCGCCGGCCGCGAGCACGATCCCTCCGACCACGATCAGCGGGCCTTGATGGTGATGGTCCGTACTGCCGCCGGGTTGCGGCGCGCGGCAACCAGTTGCGCCGCGATGCTCACCGCGATCTCGGGCACGCTGACCGCGCCTATCTCGTACCCGATCGGCGCGACGACGCGATCGAACTCCGCCTCGGTCGCGAGCCCGCGTTCGAGAAAGTCCGCGCGCAACATCCGGATCTTCCTGCGGCTGCCGATCATGCCGAGGTACGCAACGTCGTCGTGGATGCAGGCCTCGAGCGCCTCCGCATCGGGCCGATGCCCCTTGGACACGAGCACGATGTACGTGTCGCGATCTTTCGGATACGCGCCGACCAGTTCCTTCAACGATCCATGCGCCGCCGTCACCCCTTCGGGATACCGCCCGGAACTCGCAAACTCGACCCGATCGTCGAACAGCGTCGTATCAAATCCCAGCGTCACCGCGAGTTGGACCACCGCCAGGCCGACGTGTCCGCCCCCCACCACCAACAGTCTCGGCGACGGCGCGAGCGGCTCCACGAACACCTCCGCGCCATCGGCCATCTTCAATAATGCAGGCCGCGCCGCGCCGAAGAGTGCGTCGATCGTCGTCTGTCCCGTGGCGAGCGGCGGAAGCGTCGCGCCGTTCCCCATGTCGATGCAGTCGATCCGGCCGGCGCTGTTCCCCGGACTCAAATGCGTCACCAATAGCGATCGCCGGCGCCGCGCGAGCGATTCCAGACCCTGTGCAATCGCCTCGCGCGATTCCGTCACCCGCGGATTGATGAAAATCTTCATCACCCCGCCGCAGATCGGCCCTGCGTCCCGGCTGTACGCATCGTCCAGCCGCCGCTCGAATACAACCGGCCGCATGTCCGCCGACGCCGCGCGCATCGCCGCGATCGCCTCCGCCTCGACCAGCCCCCCGCCTAATGTCCCCGATAATTCGCCCGATCCGCAGAGCAGTGCCTGGCAACCCGCCTTCTGGGGCGTGGACCCGGCAGTGTGGACCACGGTGCCCAACACCACCGCGTCCCGCGCGGACCGCGCCAGTTCGAGAATTCCAGCGTACAGATTCATGAATGCGGCAAGAGTAACGAATGGCGGAGGTTCAGGCCAACCCGAACCCGCTAGCAAAACACTTGCGCTACCGTACCCCGGAAACTACAATCAGCGGTTTCTGAGAATATTCTGCATTTTGTTGTTTATGCGAATATTAACAACCTGGAGACTGAATCGATGGCGACTGTAGCGCCTACTGTTGCTGTGAAATCCCCATCGCAAGAAGTCGCGCCGCGCCGGCTTCTCGCCATCATAACCAACGTCATCGCGGCAATCGCATTCACGGCCGGCACCTATTATCTCGTCGTCTTCATCGCCGAACGCTGGGCCTCCGGCGACAGTGCAACCGCCCGCTTTCTCAAGTACGGCACTGATGTGGTCATTCACCGGGGAACAATTCCCTATTGGGAAGTCTTCTTCTTCTTTCTCGGATCGGTGATGCTGCTCCGCGAGTACGTGGCCCGGCGTCGGGAAAAATCCCTTGCCAGGCTGATGGCCATGGAATGGGAAAAAATCCTGGCGAACGTTCGTACTCGCGTCACCGAAGAACGCCGCAAGCGCTCCTCCTCCGCCATGCCCGAGCAGGAGATCCCGGAAGCGGACACGATCCCGCAGCGCATGCTCGGCGAGGTGATGAAGGCGCTCGACGCGATCCCGCAACGGTTGCTCCACTCGAAGCTCGGGAACCGCATCTATTACGCGGTCCGCCGCTATGACAAGACCAAGACGTCCACCGAAGTCGATGACATCCTGAAAATCATGAGCGAGATCGACGCGGACTCGAAGGACTCGTTCTACGCGAATGTCCGATTCTTCCTCTGGCTGATTCCGGCGCTTGGGTTCCTCGGCACGGTGATCGGTATCGGGCTGGGCGTCGGCGGGTTCGGCGCGATGATCGAGAGTGCCGGTTCGTTCGCGGAAGTGCAGGAGTTGCTCCCCTCTGTGACGCGCAACCTCGGGATCGCCTTCGATACGACGCTGCTCGCACTGCTCTTGACGGCCGTGATGACCGGCGCCATGTCCTACCAGTTGCGCCGCGAGGAAGACCTGCTCGGCTGGATCGACGCGTACTGCATGGAGGAAGTCGCCGGCAATTTCGAAGACTCCGACACGCACTCCCACCTGATGCGCAAGCTCTTCATGGAGCAGAACAACCTGCTCTCCAAGCATTTCGGCGCGCTCTCCGATGACTCCAAAAAAGTCGAAAGCGGCATCTCGCGCATGGGCGAGAAGATGGACGAAAACGCGAAGCACTTGCGTGAGCTGCGCGAAGGGAGCGTGACCGCAACGGGCCACCTCAACTCCGCCGCGGTCAGCACCAAATCCATCGCGCAGGTGTTCGCCCAGGGCGCCAAGGCCAGCGCGGACCTGTCGGGTACCGCCGCGACGCTGTCCGAGGTCGCGACCGTACTGCGCAAGTTCGTCGATCAAGGCAGCATGGCCGATGCCGCAGAGTTCACGCGCGGCGTCGCCGAACTCAAGCGCGCCGTAGACCCCATCGGCAACGCCGTCAAGGAACTCGCCGCCGTCGCGCATAACCTGTCCGGTCTGGCCGACCTGTCGCGGGTGACGGTCACGCTCGCCGAGGCAGCGAAGAGCATGGAGTCCGGCGCAAACCGAGCGCGTGAGGGTGGGATCGGCATGGCGCAGGCCGGTGAAGGGCTGCGCTCGGTGATTGGCGAGAACCGGGAAGTCCTCGAGAGCGTCAAGGGCGTGCTCAACGCGACCAGCCAGAACATCCTCGAGCTCCGGGACAGTATCTTCCAAATGACCGAGACCGTGCTGTCTGTACAGCGATCCATCCAGTTGGTCGCGGACCAGGTCAAGAAACGCTGACCCGGACACATGGCACGCAGACGCTCAGATAGTGGCCCCAGCGTGATGGAGATCTTCGTCGATCCCCTGTTCGGCGCGCTGGGCGCGTTTCTGTTCATCTTTCTGCTCACCACGCTGATGATCGGCATCGCAGGCATCCAGCCGACCATCCTGACCGAGCGCCTGCCCGACGCGTCCGCCGGCGAGCCGTACGAAGTCTGGCTGTCCGCCGAGGGCGGTGCAGGGCAATACGACTGGCACCTCCCGCCGGAGGAGTCGCTGCCCAAGGGGCTGACGCTCGACCACAATGGACACCTCCACGGCACGGTCGAGCCCGTTGACGCGGCGGCCGACGCCGTCGATGTGCAGTTCGAGGTCGAGGTCGAGGCGCTCAACATGGAGGCCGACAAACCCGAACTCACGCGCTCGCGGCGGCAGTATGCAATGAAAATCTTCACCGACGGTCCAATCATTCCGTCAACGTTGCCTCCTGTGAAGATCGTCACCGAACCGAAATTGCCGGAGGCGATCACAGGCCGCCCGTACAGCTTCTCGCTCGCCGCGATCGGGGGTCTGCCGCCCTACACGTGGACATCCGGCGAGTTGCCCAAGGGCCTGAAGTTGGCGGCGGACACCGGAATCATCTCCGGCCAGCCCGCCGCACCCACCGAGGCGCCGCTCGAACTAACTGTACACGTCGCCGATGGCCGGCGCGGCACGAGCGCCGGCCGCGAGGACGAAGAGATCGTATCGCTCGTGATCATTCCGCCGCCTGGTCCGCCCGCGCCGCCCATTCGCATCGCGACGACCGAGCTTCCACCCGCGGTAGAAACCCGCGACTACCGGTTGACACTCGCCGCCGTCGGCGGCCTGCCGCCGTACGAATGGTCTGCGAAGGGACTCCCTGACTGGGCGAAAATCGACGCACAGTCCGGGCTCATCGCCGGCACGCCGCCGCCGCAATCGCGCGGTGTTTTCAAAGTCGAGATCGGGTTGCGGGACGCCGAGCGAAAGACCGCGCCACTCCCCTTGCGCGCCGAATGGACTGTGCTCACGTCCGGCGTCAGCGCGGCCGATCCGTTACAGTTGATCGAGTTTGACCTGCCGACCGCGCGCGCAGGCCGTGCCTACGAAGTCGCCATCGCGACCAAGGGCGGCGCGCTCCCGCTCCAATTCACCGCCGCCGATGAGCCGCCCGGTCTCAAGGTCGACCGGACGACCGGAATTCTCCAGGGCACTCCGGCGGTCGCGGGTCGGTACGCGTTTCAGGTGCTCGCGCGCGACTCGTCCCCCTCTCCCATGCGCGACACGTATGAGTACGTCCTCACCATCGAGGAGGCCAGCCCCACACTCGCCGCCGCGGCGACAGTCGATCCGGTCAAACTCGTCAAGTTCAATCTTCCCCAGGCGTCCGCCGGAGCGCCGTACGAGGTCGCGTTTGCAACGCGCGGCGGTGTCGCGCCGCTCACATTCACCGCTTCAGACCTGCCCGCCGGTCTCGCACTGGACCGCTTGACCGGCATCATCAGGGGCACGCCGGCGTCCGCGGGATCCAAGTCGATCTCCGTCACCGTCCGCGATTCGTCCCCAAGTCCGCAACGGGACACGCAGGATTTCGAACTTGCAGTCACTGCAGCCGTGCGCCAGACGCCACTGCTCGCTCGCGAACGTAGGGAGCAACCGGCCACGCAGGCCGATCAACCGCAGGATCCCAAGGCCGTCGGCCGATGGTTTGCCCTGCTCGCGGTGATGGGCGTCCACTGGTTCCTGATCGCCGCGATCAACAAGAGCGCCCAACAACGCATGGCAAAGTATTTCTGGGGATAAACACGATGTCGCAACCTCCTCCGGGCAAAATCTCGATCAGCACAAGCGGCGATCCGGCCGCATTGGCCGCGGTTCAACAGATCATGAAAGAGACCAACTCGGCCAAGGGCTGCGTCCACTTCCTGGCTGTTGTTGCGTATATTGCGGTCCTCGTCTGGATCTTCTCGGGGTGAAGCCCCTACACCGCGAGTAGGAAGTTCGCGCGCCATGCACGTATTTATCAGTTACTCGAGTAAGGATCATCTCCGCGCGTTCGAGATCTGCCGCATGCTCGAAGATCTAGGCATCAACTGCTGGATCGCGCCACGCAACATTTCAAAGGACAAGCCCTTCGCGGTCGCGATCGCGGAAGGCATAGAACGCGCGCCCGGTTTCATACTCTTGCTTTCCGCGTCGTCCAATGAATCCCGTTACGTCCACGCCGAGGCCGGCTTGGCAATGAGCGGAGCGAAACAAATCTATCCTGTCCGGCTCGAGAACGTGAGCCCCTCCGCGGCGCTCAAGCTCGTTCTTCAACCCTGGCAATGGACCGAAGTTTGGGAAGAAGGATTCGCTCAGCAAAACATCGCGAGTCTCGCAGTCGACATCAAGCGTGCGCTCGACGCGCGGTCGAATGAACCTAAGATTGAGACGACGCGCGAGGACAAGCGAACCTCCGGCGATTTCGATCGCGAAGCAAAGTTGCGCGAACTCATCGAGGGCGCGTGGATCGACGATCAACTGACCGCCGCCGAAGAGAATTACCTGCATCGAAAAGGCGCCGAGTACGGTTTCGAGCGCGAATACGTTGCGCGCATCATCGATGAACTGCGGCCAGCCGGTGCCGCTTCGCCCAAAGTCGCCGACCAGGTCCACGACCCAATCGGTGCGCCGCCCGACCACGAAATCGTCCTGCCTTCCGGGCCGATGCGTGCCGATCCGCCGCAAAAGGTGGCTGGCATTTCGTCCGTCGCCAGTGCCGCCACTCCGCTCCGCAGCGAAGTGAAGTTCGTCCCGATTCCCGCCGGCGCCGCTGTCTTTGGCTGTCACGCCGAGGCGTTCCAATCCGCGAGTACCTACGCGCGATCGATCGGCCTCGACATTTCCGCACTTGCGGATCCCGCCGCGCACCGTGAGACGTTGTCGGCGTTCTCGATCGCGGAGACGGCGATCACCAACGCGCAGTACGCCGAATTCGCCAAGGCCACCGGGTGGACACTGCCCGCCGGGTGGCACGGCGGTGATGCCGCGGGCTGGTTTCCGCGCGATCGCGCCGACCATCCCGTCACTCGCATCTCGTTCGCCGACGCCGAGGCCTGCGCCGCGTGGTACGGCGGCCGCTTGCCGCTCGCGCGCGAATGGGAACGCGCCGCCCGCGGCACAGACGGTCGCGCCTATCCCTGGGGAAACCAGTTCGACCCCGCGCGGTGCCAGTGCGC
>CAYUZD010000006.1:15967-26279 GCA_964449475.1 uncultured Nitrospirales bacterium | reverse complement strand
TGCTCGACCTGGCGATCGAGGAGAAACTGATCCAGAAGAGCGGCGCGTGGTTCGCGCTCGACGGCGAAAACGTCGGCCAGGGCCGCGAGAACACCCGGCAATACCTGCGCGAGCACCCCGAGATCTGCGCGACCCTGCGCAAGCAGATCCTCGAACGGCGCGGGTCGAACTGGACCGGCACTCCGCGCTCGTCGAACGGCAAGGAGGATAGTGGCGACGGCGGCGAGTAAACCGGGGGCTTACCCTGAACGCGAGCAGGATCTGCCCCTTACCCGCGGGGCGCGCATCGGCCTGCTCCTGTTGCTCGTTATTACCGTTGTATTCGCGTCCGGCGTCCTGTCGATCAAGTACCAGCTCGAAGCGTTCCGTGCCGAGGTTGCGCGCGACCTCGCCGAACGCTACGGCGCCCACCTCTCGATGGGCAGCGTATCGGTAAACGGCCTGCGCGGCCTGCGTATCGAACAGCTCCACGTCGAATTCCCCACCGAACAAGGCCCTGTTCTCAAGTTCGACACGCCCTCCGCGTACATCCACATCGACCTCGCCGACCTCTTCTACGGCCGCATCACCGTCCAGCGCATCGTCCTCGATGACTCCGACTTCGTCCTCGAACGGCCGCTGAGCGCCACATGGTACACCGAAGACGCCCCCGCCATCGACGAGATCGTGCCATTCCAGGTGTCCCGCGGCGAGCCGTTCCGCATCACGGCGATCGGTTGCGACCTCCATGTCAAGAACATCGTCGGCTCGACCGAACTGACCATCAACGACCTCTCCTTCGATGTGGACCGCCCGGCCGACGCCGAAGACCTGAGCGCCGTGTTCCGCGGGTACCTGAACGAAGACCCCCAGAAGCAGGTCCGGATCCGCCTCGCGATGGCCTCGATCGACGATTTCTACCTCCAAGTGAAGACCGACCTCATTACGGCGGACGACGTAAACATCGTGCTGCCCGCGGACCGCCAATTCGTCACTGGCGGAGCCGCACACCCGACCCTGTGGGTCAACGGCCGCCCCGATCGCACCCTGCTTGTCACCGTCGATGCGCCGTTCGAGGGCCTTGTCGTCCGCGACCAGCCGGAGTTCCTCGATCCCGTCACGGGCACCGTCACGGTCAACGCAACGTACGCGCTCGACGAGAAAAAGCTCCACTTCACCACCGCGCGCGCCGAGACGCAACAGGTGGACGGCAGCGTCGAGGGCGGGATCTCGTTCGCGACCGAGCGGCCCGCGTTCGACCTGCGGCTGTTCGCGCGCCGCATCCCAATCCGCGAGATTCTCGACTATTCGCTCGAGGGCGAGTTGGACGACATCGGCCGGATGGACCTCATCCTCGCCGATGAAAACCAGGCGGAGTTCACGCTCTCCGGCGATACCGAGTCGCCGGTCTTCCGCGGGCAGACGCGCGCCGACGCCGGCACGTTCGAGTTCGTCCCGAAGGACAAGTCATGGCCGCCGGTCCAGCTCACGCTACGGCAAATCGAGGGTGCGTGGGACTCGTACACGCGCGACTTCCGGCTCGCGTGCGACGTCACCGACGGCGTCGTCCCCTACAAGGACTGGGGGATCACGGCCGAGTCCATCCGCGGCCACGTCTCGCTCGCGAACAACATTGTCTCGATCGCGCCGATGACGGCCGTCTGCCGCGGCAACACCTTCATCGGCGACGGCGACCTCGACTTGAATACTGGCGACGGCCGGCTCCGCATCGAGGGCACGCTCGCCGGCATCGAATCGACCGCGCTCGCGGACGCTATCTCGCGCACGCGCCTCGCCGGCGCCGCAGCGATCAAGGCCGAGGCCACGCGCAAGGACGGTCTGGTTACCGTCGAAGCCGACGTGGACGTGACGCAGACCGACATCCGGTACGAATGGTGGCTGCGGAAGGAACCCGGACTCGGCGCGAGCGGCCACATCCGCGCGGACGTCGACCCCGACAAGCTCATCGTCCTCCATGCGACCGGCGACGTCGCGTCCTCGCAACTCCTCGCCGAACTTGCTGTGGTGCCCAACCCGCAGAAGGAGTCCGGCTGGGACATCGACCGCGTGCGCGCCACTTCAGACCGCATCGACCTGAACACTGCTGCGAAACTCGCCGCCGTGCCCTACCGCGTCACCGGCGGCACTGCGACGCAGGCTTATTTCGACTACGAACACGACCGTGACAACTACGCCGTCGTCCGTCAACGGTTTGGTGGCACAATCGATTCTCTCACGCTCGCCGCGATCACGGAACAAGAACCGACTCCGATCACCGCGACCGGGCTCACTGTCCAGTTCGCGCTCCAGACTGACCGCACGGGCGGCTCGCCGAACTCCGCCGGCGCGCTCTTCAAGGCGGAACGGCTCGATGTCCCGTCGCTAGGCAAGACCTGGCTCGTCCCGATGACGCCGCCCGAGGGGTGGGATCGCGTGCCGCGCGACTGGACTGTCGATCTCCACGCCGTGGCGATGACGATGCCGCCGTGGGAAGGCCGTGAGTTCGAGGGCCGCGCGTTCTTCAACGCATCGACCACGCAGATCAACCCCTATCGCGCGATCGTCGGAGACGGCGTCATCGAAGGCACCTACATCGGCGACCGGACCGACCACACGTACAACGCGACCATCTCGTGGACGGACGTCCCGGCGCGGTTCGTGCTCGAACATCTCAAGATGCCCAGCGTCCTCGAGGGCACCATCAGCGGCAACGTCGCCTATTCGATGGATCGCGACGATCCCAGCACGCTGAACGGCCGCGGCCGGTTCGAGGTACACGACGGACGGTTCAGCGCCGACTTCCTCGCCGACCTGCTCGAGGGCAAGATGCAGACCGATCTCTCGGCCATGCCGCCCCGGCTCGACTTCAAGGTGTTGCAGTCCGACGTCGAATTCATCGCCGACACGGTCAAGACGCCGACGCTCCGGCTCGATTCGCCGACGCTCCAGGCCGAGGGCGCGGGACAATACATCCGCGACGGCGACATGGACTACGAAATCAAGGTCGCCGTCTCCCCCGATACCGCCGCGCGCATCCCGATCATGGCCTCAAACTTCAATATCCAGGGCCACCGGCTCTCCGGCACGCCCATCGAGCTCACCTTCCAGATCGACGGCCCCACTTTCAATCCGCAGGGCCGGGTTGAAGAGCTTCCGCCCGCCAGTGTAACGTTGATGAGCGGCGCTCTCGAGGTCACGCGCGAGGCCATCGGACTCATCGATTTCCCGCGCAAGATCCTCGTCGATATCCTGAAGATCGGGGGCGGCATCGTCGGGGGCAGCGGCGACAACAAAAAGTAAGGGGGCGCAACGGCCGGTTCAGCGGCCCGTGCGACGCGGTCGATCATGGAAATTAAAATCAGCAAGAGCGCGCATCAGTGCCACGGGTGCCAGGCGCCGTTCGTCCACGAGCAACGCATCGTGTCCTCCATGCGCCGCGGCCCCGAGGGACTCTTGCGCGAAGATTCCTGTCCCGCCTGCTGGACCGACGAGAAATCGGAGCAGGCCTTCTGCATGTGGACCGCACAATTCCAGGATCCCAAAGTCATCGAGCAGCAGCCCGCCGAGGTGATCTCGCCGCTGCGCCAGGTCTTCTACGAGGCGGCCGAGCGCAGCGGCCGCGCGGCGATCGCCGTCGCGTATCTCTCCGGCCAACTCCTCCGCCGTCAGAAAGTGTTCCGGTTCATTAAGCAAACGGTTGACCCCGATACCGAGGCCGTCGTGTTCCTCTTCCTCGATCGGATCGGCAACCGGCTGATCGAAGTCAACGACCCGAATCTGACCACCGGCGAGCTCGAGCGCGCGCGCCAGGAACTGCTTCACCGCCTCGCCGAGCTGGAAGGCACGCTGGACGAACCCGAAGCACCATCGGATCACGAGGGGCACGAACCCGTTGAGCACCGCGAAAACGAAAGTGAACTCGCGCAGGCCTAGGTCGCCGCTCGACCGCGAGCGTTACACGGCCGAGTTGTCGACCACGCAGCTCGTCATCGGTGTGTGCATCCTGCTCATGTTCGGCCTCGGCTGTTTCCTCCTCGGCGTGCTCATCGGCAAGTTCGACCCCAGTCTGCGCGACCAGATGGCCGAAGTGCTCCCCGGCCAGCAGGAACCCGCGCCGGATCCCATCGACGATCCCGGCGCCGCGCCCAGGACCACGCGAGCGGTGCTCGACGGCTCCGTCAATCTCGAAGACCGGCCGCCGCACAATCTCGTCAATCAACCGCCCGCGCAATCAGAGCCCGCGCCCTCCACCGCGACGGCCCAGCCTCCCGCGGCTCAGCCCTCCGCGGACACCGCAAGTACCCCCGCGGCGGCGACGCAATCGCCGGCGCAAGCGTCGCAGGTTTCGGTCGAGCCGCCGCCCGCCGAACCGCCCAGGCAGGAACCCGTGGTGACGGCGCCGCCATTGCAACCCTCCGTCGTCGCGCCGCCTCCGGCGCAGGCCCAAGCGCCGGCCCCCGCGACCGCGGCCCAGGGGATCTACGGCGTGCAGATCATCGCCGCATCGCGGCCGCGCGCCGATGCCGTCAAGCGCGACATCGAGTCCCGCTCACCATACAAGGCCGAAGTCATCGCGATCGACGGAGATCGCCTGTGCAAGGTCGTCGTCGGCCGGTTCCAGGATGAACGGTCCGCCCTCGCCGCGCGCAACGACCTGCGCACGAAGTATCCCTTCAAGGACGCGTTCGTTATCTCGCTGAAGTAGCCGCCGCGCGATCGGTTTCGCCGAGCGCCTGGCGCCGCAACTGCCCGCACGCCGCCGAGATGTCCTGCCCGCGCTCCAGCCGCAGCGTCGCGCTCACGCCCGCCCGCTCCAGCATCGCGCGGAACGCCTCGCACCGCTTCTTGCCCGGCGGGGCGTAACCGGTGCCCGACACGGGATTGAACGGGATCAGGTTCACGTGAATCGGCCGCCCGCCGATGTAGTCGATGAGTTCCCGCGCCGCCTCTTCCGCGTCGTTCACGTCCGCGAGCAGCGTCCACTCGTAGGTGAGTTGCCGGCCCGTCCGCGCGAGGTAATCGTCCACCGCCTGCCGAAGTCGCGCGAGGTTGTACCGCCGGTTCAGCGGCACGAGTTCATCGCGCAACGCGTCGTTCGCCGAGTGCAGCGATACGCTCAGCCGCACCTGCCAGTTTTCCGTCGCAAACCGCTCGATGCCCGGCACGTCTCCCGCCGTGCTCACCGTGATCCGCCGAGCGCCGATGCCCAACCCCGCCGGATGCATCAACAACCGGATGGCGGCCACCGTCGCGTCGTAATTGCGGAACGGTTCGCCCATCCCCATGAACACGATGTTCGGCGTGCGCCCGCCGAGGTCGAAGTCCTGCAACAGGTACAGCGCCTGAGCGACAATCTCGTCCGTGCGCAGGTTGCGGGCGTAGCCCGAGAGCCCCGTCGCGCAGAAGCTGCACTTGATCGGGCACCCGACCTGCGTCGAGAGGCACAGTGTCACGCGGTCACCCGCGGGAATCATCACCGCCTCGACCGTCTCGCCGTCCGGCAGTTCCAGCAGCGCCTTGCGTGTGCCCGTCGCGCTCGATGCGTCCATCCGGACCATCCGCAACGGCGCGAGCCGGTGTTCCGAGGCCAGCCGCTCGCGCAGCGGCTTCGACAGATCCGTCATCCGCTCGAAATCGAGTACCTTCTTCTGGTGGATCCAGCGAAAGATCTGCCGCGCGTGGAACGGCTCGATCCCGAGCGCCGGCACGAGTTCCTCCGGCGTCATGCCGACGAGATCGATCCCGGTTGCTTGGGCCGCGTCTGACATGCGATCACCTCCCGGACGAGGTGTGCGACACCGCGGTCCGCGCCTCGAGGTTCAGCTCGCGCGCACGCTCGCGCACCTGGAAGTACTCGTCCGGCACGTCGAGGTTCAGCCGCACGCGGCTCATGGAGAATGTCATTCGCGTCGATTCCGTCGGGAAATGCGCGTCGACCTTCGTAGGAAACAGCGCGCCGTCAACGTTCGTGTACTCGTCCAGCGTCGTGATCGCGAGCACGCCGCCGTCCTCGCGCAGCCGGACCACCCGGTGCGGCACCCAGCGCGGATCGGCCTCGTCAACGCGGATCAGCTCGACCACGCGGCGCGGTGCATTCGCGGGGCCGATGGTCATCGACACGGTCTGCGTCGCGTCGTCGTATCCCACGACTCGCGCGTCCCGCCGCTTCAGCGCGCTCCATTCCTCCGGCAGAAACATCTCGCGCGCGATGTCCGAGGGCGACACCGAAAACGGCACGTCGTCAAACTGTTCCGCTTCGGTCTGGTAGAAACTCTGGTCGCGGCTGCCCGGGAACTCCATCACGAACTCGGGCCCTGCGCACGCGAGTTTGAATATCGGTATGTTCGTGATGCGATGGTTGCCCTGAACGTAGAGGCTGGCCGGCCGGCGAAACACGATGAAGCCGCGGAACCGCTGAATGGCCTCCAGGTCCGGCGACTCGATCTGAAACGATCCGCCCGAGCGGAAACTCTGGATTCGCGCGTCGTTCTGCGAGAGATCCGCCAGCAACCGGTCCACCGAGGGCGCACCCGCCGCCGTTCCCGTGCGTCCGACGCTCTCCCCCAGCCCCGCACACCCCGCCGCCAACGCGGTCAGCGCCACGGCGCACGCTACCCCCAACCCCCGTTTGAATCCCCGCTCGTGCATATGTTAGTCTTTGCCGCTCCTCGAGTTAAGAGTATATCACTCGGGCAGATCACCCACTAAATTTCGGCGAGGTTGAGACATGTCACGTCGGTGCGAATACAGCGGCAAGGGCCGCATGCTGGGCAAGCGCGTCGTCAAGCGCGGCAAGGCGAAGAAAGAAGGCGGCGTCGGCCAGAAGATCACCGGCCTCAGCACGCGCGAGTGGCGCCCCAACCTCCAGCGCATCCGCGTCGTCGATGAGAACGGCACCGTCCGCCGCATCAAGGTGTGTGCGCGCTACATCAAGGCCGGCAAATTCGCCAAGGCCCCGCGCGGCGCCCGCAAACGCGCGCAGAAAGTCTAAGACATTCTCCTGCTCGGCTACGCGACTGGGCGAAGTACGTCCGCGCGTCACACGCGCCGAAACACGAAGATGTGCGTCACGCACAGCGGCCACGCCGTCCCCGCGACCGCCCACCCGAACCGGTTGACTGCCGTCAGCACGCGTTGCGCGACTCCCAGCGCGCCGCGGCCCCGCCCGGGCAATCCTGGACGCATCTCCACCAGCCGGAACGAATGAAGTTCCGCCAGCTGCGTCATCCCGCCCACCGAAAAAATCGCCGTGTGCCACGGCGGACAAAACGTCTGGTGCAGCGCGGGTAGTTCCGCGTCGCTCCGGCCGATTCGCAGTAGCGTCGCGAGAAACACCGCGCACCGCGCTGTCGGCTGCATCACCACCAGCAAACCGCCGGGTCGCAGCGCCGCGTGCGCACGTTCGAGCCAATGCGCGTGGTCAGCGAGGTGCTCGAATACTCCGATCAGTGCAAGGGTGTTCGCGCTCGCCGGCGCCAGCGACTCGATCCCGCCGTGCGTCACCGGAATGCCCACGCGCGCGCAGTACGCCGCCATGTCGTCCGATGGCTCAACTACGCGCGCGTCGATCCCGGCGGCCAACAGCTTGCGTGTCAGTCCGCCCCAGCCGCCGCCGTAGTCGATCGCCGGGCCGCGCGCGCCGTGCGACACGAGCGCGTCGAGCACGCCGCGATAATGCGGCTCGGCGGCGGCCGTCCACTCCGCGGGATCGGTGTCGATGTGTCCCGAGGTCGCGTACTTCTCGCGGTACATCGCGTCGAGCGCCGCCGGCGTCGGCATCGGATCCAATTGCAGCGTGCCGCACGATCCGCAGCGAACGTATACGTATCCCTCGCGCGGCCCGAAGTACGTCAGCTTCCCGGCGCACGCAACGCACGCGGCGCTCGTCTCCCGCGCGCTCACGCGATGCCCTCGCGGCCCAGCACGCTCAGCGCATCCGGCGTCACGCAGCGCAGCCCGGGCAGCCGCGCATGCAGCTCGAACATCTCCGTGTACGAATCGTTCACCACCACGCATTCGTGCAGCGGGATCCGGTTCGATTCGATGACCTTCACAATCTCGTCTATCTTGCGATCGGTCTGGTGAATCCGCTCGAACACGTCCGGAATGTGCAGCCGCGCGACTGTCGCCTCTGGCGACTTGTTCTTGGTCACCAAGATCTGCCTCTTGCCGCGGTTGTGACACTCGAGCAGGCAGGCGACGGATTCCGGGTCCACCTTGCCGTCCTTGCGCACGAGCGTGTCGTCGAGGTCCCAGATCACCCACGAAAACGCAGGGCCCTCGACCTGGTTCGCGAGGTTGCGGTTCACGATCAGCCCCGGCGCGATCGGCGGCACGCGCACGTCTTGCCCCAGGTACAGAAACACCGACATCAGCGGCAGGTTCGCGCCGGAGAGGCGCGTAAACCCGCTTGAACCCGCAATCCGCGTGTTCACTTCGACCAGCGTCGGCACGCCCGCCGCGTCCTCGCGGAATTGCGCAAACCACGGGCCCTCGATGCGCAGCGCTGCCGCGATCGCGCGGCACTGCGCGATCAGTTCATCCCGGCCGTCGTGGCGCGATCCGAGCGCGATCCCCGACCCGATACGCCCGCGCAACCGCGGGTGAGCGAGCAGCAGATTCCCCTTCAGGTCGTTCAAACAATCGACCGTGTACTCCCGGCCTGGCAGATACTCCGAGACGAGCAGGCCACGCTTGCGCGCCGCCGCCAGATCGACGCCGTCGTCCACGCGGTACGCGTCCTTCGACCCGCTGCTACGATCCGGCTTCGCAAACGCCGGGAACAGAACGCGGTCGCCCGGTCCATACAATTTCGGCGTCTTTACCGCGTCTCGCAAGGCGGCGTACGTCTGAGTCTTGGACAGCACGAGCTGCGCCGTCGCCGCATTCGGCACGATGAACCGCGCGCGGCCCGGTTTCCACGCCGCAAACATCCCGATCAGCTTGTCCCACGCCGGGAACACAAGATCGATCCCGAGCCGATCGAGTATCGAGCGGAATTTAGGTTCGAAATCGGTTTCGTCGTAGCCGGGGCACGGCTCGAAGTGACGCAACAACTGCCGTGCAGGGTCGTGCATCGTGTCGTAACTGCTCCCGCCGAACAGCTCGATTTTGTTGCTCTTCCGCAACGCCTCGACGATTTCGAGGCCTACTTCGTTCACCGTCGGGAACACGAACACGCGTGTCATCGCGGCGATTCAATTCTTGCGCGCATTGTGCACGCGCTTGACGATCGCGACCGGCCGGCGCCGCGCTTGCGCAAGCGCCCGTCCCACGTACATGCCCACGACGCCGACCGCGGCGAGCAACACGCCGCCGAGAAACCAGATGGACCAAATTGCGGCGGCCGCCGCCGCCATTCCGCCGCCGGCAATCGCGATGAGGCCCGCCACCAGCGCCACGACGCTGATCGCCGCGCCGGCCAGGGCGATGCCCGTCAGCGGCACGGTCGAAAATCCGAACAACGCGTCCGACGCCAGCTTCAGCTTGCGCCGCAGCGTGTACGAGCTCGATCCGCGCGACGACTTCTCGCACGGCACCGCGACCTGGCGAAACCCCGTCAGCGCCATTAGCCCGCCAATGTACGGCTCCACGTCCTCGTGCAGCAGCAACGCCTCCACGAACTCCCGCCGCATCAGCCGCGCGCCGAGAATGTCCCGCGGGATTTCGACCGCCGCCATCCGGTTGATCAGCGCATAGAATCCCGCTCCGAACACACGCTCGGACACGCCGCCCTTGCGCCGTTTCATCACGCCGTACACCACGTCGATGTCCGCGCCCGGCTCGTGCATGCGCCTGTGGAATTCGCACACCAGTTCAGGGTCCTCTTCCAGGTCGGCGTCAATCATGAACACGAGGTCGCCGGTCGTGTGCTTCAGTCCCGTCATCAGCGCGCGATGCTGGCCGAAGTTGCGGGAGAGTTCGACCAGGCGGACGTTCGGGTCCTTCGCGATCAGCCCGAGCACAACGCCGCGCGCGTCATCCGGCGATCCGTCGTCCACGAACACCATCTCGTAGGAATCGGCGCATTTCAGCAGCGCTGCCCGGCTGCGTTCGTATAACTCAGGGACAAACGGCGCCGCCTTGTAGAGGCTCGTGACGAGGCTGATCGTGGGCATCGGGAATCTGGGCTGGACCCGGTTATGGACGTCGCGGTGCCCGCGGATTTTAGCGCCTGCCCGCCGGCGGTATCCAGCGGCGGCCCGGACCGCTAGCCGCCCACCCGGAACACCATCTCGCGATCGACCACCTGCACCGCGCGCATCGTCGCGCCCGCGTTCCCCGATTCGATGAAGTCGACCACCGCCCCAACGCGTCCCGAATACCGGAATTG
>CAYUZD010000006.1:0-15867 GCA_964449475.1 uncultured Nitrospirales bacterium | reverse complement strand
TCATCCGGATCGCCGCCATGTCGGCGCGCAGCGTCCGTTCGTAGAGGTAGAACTCCGCCTCGACGCATGTCTGCCCGCCATCGACCCGCGTGTTCGTCAGTCGCGACGACGCCGTGTACGTGTCGAGATACGACGCCATCGGCGCGAATTCGTCGCCCCACGGTTCGCCCAATGTGGATTCGACCCACAACCGGACCGCACCATCCTGTGCCGCCCGCAACGCCGTCTCGCGCGATGCGGGCGTCGCCCCGGGCGCGCAGCCCTCCGCCACAACGCGCACGGTCCGGTTCGCGTCATCCTGCGCGGCGACGCTTCCGCCGAGCGCCAGACACACCGCGAGAACGGCCTGGTCAATTCGGAATTTTACCCCGAGCCGGGCGGTCCGGGGCGTTTCCACGCGGCGTCAGCTCCGACGATTCGCGAGAATGAGCATGCGCACGAGTTGCAACGCCGCCATCGCCGCCGCGGCCACGTAGGTCAGCGCAGCGGCCTGCAGGACGCGCTTCACGCCCGCGAGTTCCTCGTCGTCGAGGTAGCCGCCGTGCGCCAGCGCGCGCATCGCCCGCGAGCTCGCGTTGAACTCGACCGGCAGCGTCAGCACCGTGAAGAACACGGCCAGGCTGAACAGCACAATCCCCGCCTTCAGCAGCATCGGACTCGCCATGATGAGTCCGATGAAGAACAGCGGCCACGCGAAAATCGTCCCGACGTTGCACAGCGGATACACCACCCCGCGCAGCATCAGCGGCGAGTAAAGTCGCGCGTGCTGGATCGCGTGGCCCACCTCGTGCGCCGCGATGCCCACCGCTGCGACGCTGTTGCCGTAGTACACGTCCTCGGACAACCGCAGCGTCCGCGATCGCGGGTCGTAATGGTCCGTAAGGTGTCCCTGCGTCGGCTCTAGCGCGCACGCCGACCCACCGGGGAAGCGCGAGGGGTCGTCGGTCAACGCGATGTTCTCTTCGCGCAGGATTGCCTCCGCCACCTGCGCGCCGGTCAGGCCCCGCCGCGTCGTGACCTCAGAAAAACGCCGGTACGCGCCATGCACCTTCGCCTGCGCATACATCGCAAGCAGCAGCGCTGGCACGACCAGCAACATCGTCGGATCGAAAATCGGTGGCATCACAACCGCAAACTCCCACTAAGGCGCGGGATGATCGCTACTTTGAATCCCCTTTGTGCGGGGCGGGTTTCGTCATGTTGCACGACCCGTTAAACACCGCGCCATCATCAACAACCAGCGTCCGGGCGCGAATATTTCCAGTCAGCCGCGCCGTAGACGTCAGCCGTAACCGCCCGCCGCACTTGACGTTACCGTTCATCTCGCCGGCGATCATCATGTCTTTGCCCGCGATCGCGTCCGCCTGCACCAGCCCGGTCTCGCCGATGGTCAGATCCTGCATGCTCTCGACGTCGCCGTGCACCTTGCCGCGGATACTGCACGCCGCCGCCTGGATTTTGCCTTTCACGACCGCCGTCGGCTCCAGCGCCAGACGCGCCTCCACCCGCACGTCGCCGTCGATCCGGCCCGCAATCTGCGTGTCGGAATTGCTCGACATCGCGCCCTCGATGACGACGCCCTCTGGCACGATCATTCGCTGCAGGACAATCGATTGTCCCTGCCGGATCGCCACATCGTCCGCAGGTAGTGCGGCCTCCCTCGCCAGATTGTCCGCCGGACGGCGCACCGCGTCCTCCGCACGGCCCTGCTGCACCGCGTCCTGCAATTTCGCGCTGAACCGGCCGAGCAAGCCGCCCTTCTTGGCGTCGTCGTCGCGGAGCGCCCCCGAAAGATCCCCTGTTGTCGCGTTCGACATTACTGCACTCCCCTCTGGATCGCGCGCGGGCTGACCTCGCCCTATCGCCGCGCTTCCCCGGCGCGGCCGCTCCCCGGCGCACGCCCACAACTGCCCACCATCCTATCACACGAGGCGGATTTCGCTGCGCGTTCCCGCCACCCCCAACTTTTTCTGTTCTTCAGTGTAACACGTGCCGAACATCGTTGTTTCGCAACTGTTCCAACCCGTCCGCCATCGCGAGCAGCGGGGTACCTGACGAAGCAATTTCGACCGGCGTCCACCCTCGCTCATCACGAAAGGATCCGACGCCTCCGAATCGTTTCTATCGAAACGATCGCCATCACCGCGTACAAGCCCCCGAGCCAGCCGTAGTCCGCCGCGGAGAGCAGCGGCGTGTCATCCGGATCCAGCGGGTCCGTCCCCAGCTCGACCTCGACTCCGTCCCGCACCCCGTCGTCGTCTGTGTCCGGATCGAAGGGATCGGTGCCGTAGATGTTGATCTCATTCTGATCGGTCAACAAGTCCTGGTCCGTATCCAGGTTCGGATCGACCCACTCGCTCTCCTCGAAACCGTGGAACGCGATCGACCAGTTGTTGAACGTCCCCGAGAACCCTGACGTCAGGTCCTTCACCACCAATTGCCACGTGCCATTCGGATGTTCGCCCCAATGGCCGACCGACGTGAACCGCCAATTCGGATAGTCGGCCCCCGTGTCGCTACGGACGCGCGCGAGCACGGACTTGAAGCCGGACGGGCCGATCAGCTCGATGGACAGGTTACCGCGCCGGGCATGCGTGATATTCACCACCACCTCGACGTGTTCAATGAAGAAATCCGACGGCGCGCCGGAAACGACGATCGAACTCGTCACGCCGGTGCTGTTGTTGTCCGGGATGGCCGCCGCCGGCGTCGCGGACGACATCACCGGCGTTGCGTAGTCCGGCACCGGCAACCAATCCTCCGCAAGCGCGACCGCCGCCTCCGCGTCGACGCGTCCAAACCCGTAGTTGTGGTTGAACAAGCGACCGGAACCGTTCGCCAGCCAGTCGCTGTGCGCCGGATCGTTCTGCTCCGATGAATCGACCAGCACATGCTGCACGTCGCGCCAGCTCAGATCCGGGTTTGCCTCCAGCATCAGCGCGATGACGCCCGCGGCCAGCGGCGCCGCCGAACTCGTCCCGCCGAACGAACTCGTGTAGGTGTTCGGTAGCGTCGTCGTCGTCGTGCCGGACTGTGCGTCCGACGACGACGCGTTCACCAGCATCGATGCGCCGCGCTCGCTGTACCACGACACCTGGCCGTTCGCGCCCGTCGCGCCCACGGCGATCGTGTATCGGCTGGACGCGTACGCGTCGTAATTGACGTCGTCTGTGCTCGTGCGGCCGTTGCCCGCCGCCCAGACGTACACCGTGCCCAGTCCGCCGCGGCCGTTCGCGGCACCGTTCGCCAGCGCCGCCTCGACGAGCGGGCCCATGCCGCCCAGGATGCAGCCACAGTCCGCCGGGCCCCATGAGTTACTGTTGATGTGGACATAATTCGCCGGGTTCGCTTCCGAAACCTGGTGGTTCATCGCGTCGGCCTCATCCTGATCGCTCGCCGGTCCCTCGATCAGCCGGATGCCGACGATCCCCGCCAGGAACGCGGCCCCGGTCACTCCGGTCCCGTTGTTCCCGCGCGCCGCCGCGATGCCCGCGCACCCCGTCCCATGGCTGTCCGAGGACGGCGTCGGGTCGAGGTCACCGCCGTTGATATCGATGTCGATGTCCGTCCGCGCGTTCGCCGAGAGGTCCGAGTGCGACACCTGCACGCCGGAGTCCGCGATTGCGATGTTAACTCCCGCGCCGGTGTATGTATCCCACGCGCCGGTAATGTTCACGTCTTCTCCGGCCACGCCTGGGACCTGCCCCGTATTGCGCAAGTGCCACTGATTGCTGAATAGACTGTCGTTCGGAATCAGACGCGGCGTCTGCTGCCGCACCACCAGCGGCGTCGCGAACTCCGCGAGCCCGTCCTCGAAGATTGCATTCGCCGTCTCAATCGACGCGAACAACTCGCCGGACGTCGTCTCCGCGGTATACGTGTTCGGGCTGTAGTCGACGGCCGCAATCGATCGCAGGCCGTACACCGCCGCGATCTCTCCAATCGTCGCCTGGCCGTTCAGTTTGATCGCCACCCGCCGCGTGATCGCCGCACGCTGGTCCGGCGTTCGCGGCGCGCCCACCGGATACGCCACCGCGGCCACGTCCGCGCCGGAATCCGCAATGTCCTTGGCTCGTGCCTCCAGCGCCGCAAGGTCCGACGCCGCCGAGTCGTATCGAACGAACGCCCCGCCCGATTCCGTCCCCGTGACGCGCCCACCGTGCACCGCGGCGTCAATCGCCGTCAGCGAAGCGCGACGGCCGCGCACGTCTGTCACGGCCAGTTCGTCACGCGCAATGAAAACATCCACGCGCGTCGTGCCGTTGTAGAAGTAGAAGTCGCGTTCTGGCGTCGCGCTCTGCTGCGCAAAGGCGGGTGCGCACAACAGGAAGAGGAGCGGGGCGATTCGATTCCGAGACTGGATGCGCAGAACTGCTACTCCCCTGAACGCGGTTCGCCCCATGCGTCTCACGTATTTTAGCAGCTTCCGCGCTGGCTGGAAACTGACCCCGCCCACACGCGCCATAACTCGAACAAAGTGCCGCCGCAATGCTATGATTCGCGCGTCAAGTCCACACAAATTATCCAATTTCGCACTCACTGGATCCGTCACGTGACCGCCAAGTTCCCCCCATGGCTTCGCCGACCCTGGCCCTCGGGCGATGTGTTCGGCGCGACCAAGGACACAGTCGAATCGCTGCGCCTGCACACGGTCTGCCAGAGCGCCCGCTGCCCGAACCTGGGCGAGTGCTGGGCGCGCGGGACAGCCACCGTGATGGTCCTCGGCAACATCTGCACGCGCAACTGCGCCTTTTGCTCCGTACCCTCCGGCCGGCCGGACTTCGATGACCCTGAGGAGCCGCGCAACGTCGCCGAGGCCGTCCGCCGCATGGGCCTGCGCCATGCCGTGGTCACGACCGTCGTCCGCGACGACCTGCCGGATGGCGGCGCCGCGCATATCGCAGACACCATCCGCGCAATCCACGCCGCCAACCCCGGCACGACCGTCGAAATCCTCGTATCCGACTTCAGCCGCGATCGTGACGCCATCCGCACCGTGCTCGACGCGCGGCCCGAGGTCTTCTGCCACAACATCGAGACCGTCGAGCGGTTGTACCCGAGGATCCGCGACCGGCGCTTCACCTACCGCGGCGCGCTAGGCGTGCTGCGCATGGCGGCGGAGGAGTCGGACACGGCGATCGTCAAATCCGCGCTCATGGTCGGCCACGGCGAGACGCGCGATGACGTCAAAGTCACATTGCGCGACCTGCGCGACGCCGGCTGCGACGCCGTCTGCATCGGCCAGTACCTGCGGCCGACGGGCCGGCAGGTCGTCGTCACGGAATTCGTCCATCCGGACCAATTCGCCGAATACGAAGCGCTCGCGTACGGGCTCGGCTTCGAGTTTGCCGTCGCCGGTCCCTTCGTTCGGTCGTCGTATCTCTCCGAGGCGCTGCTCGATACGCCGTTCGCGCGGGAGCGCCTCGCGGGCCGGTTGCAGGCCGCGTCCGGACAGTAGGAAAGTTTTCCGCTTGCGCATCGAGATCACATTGCCGGACATGGGCGAGGACTCGGTCGAAGGCGTCACCGTCGCCGGCTGGCTCGCGCAGCCGGGCGCCGACGTGCGCGAGGGTGACGACCTGATCGAACTGACGACCGACAAGGCCGCCTTCACGCTGCCCAGCCCGCGCGCCGGGCGCCTGGTTCAGACGCTCGTCGGCGAGGGTGAAACCATTGCCGTCGGCTCGGCGCTGTGCGTGCTCGACGTGCCGGGCTGATCCGGGAAATTCGCGCGCGATCGGGTGATGGAAAGTTTCACGCAGTCAACGGAAAGGATACAGATGTCTCTGAACGTGGCAGTCATCGGCGCAGGCACCGTCGGCGGAGGGGTTGTGCAGGCGCTCACGTCCAACGGCGCGGTGCTCCGCGCGCGCGCTGGGCGCGACATCCGGCTTACGCACGTCTGTGAACTGAACGAGAAGAACCTGCAAGGGCTTGACCTCAAGGGCGTCACGGTCACGAAGGACGCGAAGTCCCTCTTCGCTAACCCCAACATCCACGTCGTCTGCGAACTCATCGGCGGCGAGAATCCCGCCAAGGCCTTCATCCTCGACGCCCTCCGCGCGAAGAAGCACGTCGTCACCGCAAACAAGATGCTCCTCGCCAAACACGGCCGCGAACTCGCCCAGGCCGCCGTCGAGAACTGCGTGGACCTGCGCTACGAGGCCGCCGTCGCGGGCACCATCCCCATCATCAAGGCCCTGCGCGAGGGCCTCGTCGCCAACCGCATCCGCTCCGTATACGGCATCCTCAACGGCACCTGTAACTACATCCTCAGCCGCATGACGTACGAAGGCCTCGATTTCGACTCGGTACTCAAACAGGCGCAGGCCGCCGGCTTCGCCGAAACGCCGCCCGACCTCGATGTTCTCGGACACGACACCGCCCACAAGACGCAGATCGTCGCGTCACTCTGTTTCAATAGCGAAGTGCCGCTCGACAAGATCCACGTCGAGGGCATCACGACGATCTCGGCGGATGACATCGCCGACGCGCGCGAGATGGGCTACCTCATCAAGCTGCTCGCCATCGTCAAGGACGTGGACGGCGAGATCGACGCGCGCGTTCACCCCACCCTTGTGCCCGAGGACCATCTCCTCGCGTCCGTCCGAAACGAGTTCAACGCCATCTACGTCGAGAGCGACCTCGCCGGCCCCACGCTCTACTACGGGCGCGGCGCGGGCCGCCTCCCCACCGCCAGCGCCGTCGTCTCCGACATCGCCGACATCGCGCGTCGCGGTGACGCCCCGCCCCCGCCGCCGTTCCAATACACCGACGCGCGCCGGCTGCGGGACATCGGACGGCTCGAGTCCGAATACTACCTACGATTCACCACCGTCGACCGCACCGGCGTCCTCGGCAAAATCTGCACCGTCCTCGGCGATCACAAGATCAGCATCGCCTCGTGCAACCAGAAGGATCCTCACGGCGAAAACACCGTCCATGTGGTCATCGTGACCCATAACGCGGTAGAATCCAGTCTCCGGGCGGCCCTCAAGGAGATCGACGGGATCGACGTCGTCCTGGAACCCACGCACGTCTTGCGCGTGCTTTCGGAGTAAGGGGGAAATGCGCCGCGTCGGACTCATCGAACGCTACCGGAACTACCTCCCGGTACCCAGGGACGCGCACATCGTCAGCCTCAACGAAGGCTCGACGCCGCTCGTGTTTGCGCCCAACCTCTCCGAGCGCATCCACCCGCGCGTCGATCTCTGGCTCAAATGTGAGGGCATGAACCCCACGGGCTCGTTCAAGGACCGCGGCATGACCATGGCCGTCACCATGACGCGCCACGAGGGTCACAAGGCCGTCATCTGCGCGTCCACGGGCAACACCTCCGCGTCCGCCGCCGCCTACGCCGCGCGTGCCGGCATGCAGTGCATCGTCCTCATCCCGCGCGGGAAAATCTCCAAGGGCAAACTCTCCCAGGCGATGATGCACGGCGCGCGCGTCATCCAGATCGAGGGCAATTTCGACCGCGCGCTCGAACTCGTCCGGGAAATCGCCGAGTCGCACCCGATCGCGCTCGTGAACTCGGTCAATCCGTTCCGCCTCGAGGGCCAGAAGACCGGCGCCTTCGAGATCGTCGAGGACTTCGGCGGCATCGCGCCCGATTTCCACGCTATCCCCGTCGGAAACGCCGGAAACATCACCGCGTACTGGATGGGCTACAAGGAATTCCACCGCCTCAAGCTCGCGCAGAACCTCCCGCGCATGCTCGGATTCCAGGCCGAGGGCGCCGCCCCCATCGTCCTCGGCAAACCCGTCGAGGAACCGCGGACCTTCGCCACCGCCATTCGCATCGGCAAACCCGCGAGTTGGGAGAAGGCTGTCAAGGCGCGCGACGAGTCCAACGGCGTCATCGGCACGGTCTCCGACGCGCAGATACGCCGCGCATGGCAGAGCCTGGCCGCGGCCGAGGGCGTCTTCGTCGAGCCGGCCAGCGCCGCTTCCGTGGCCGGCGTGTTCAAGCTCGCGCAGAACGGCTTCTTTGATGACGCGGAACCGTTCGACGGCGATCGCGTCCGCATTGTCTGCGTCCTGACCGGCCATGGCTTGAAGGATCCCGCCAACGCCATCAAGTACTCCGAGGAGCCCCTCAGCGTCGAGGCCAATGCCGACGCGATCCTCGACGCGATGCAGCTCTACCAGGGATCCGGCGCGTAGCCGCACGCATGCCGCTCGGCCTGATTTTCGACGTGGACGGCGTGCTCGCCGACACCGAAGCGCTCAGCGCGCAGGCCTGCACCGACGCGTTCCGCGAACTCTACGGCGTCGAGGTTCCCCTTGAGGAGCACCGCGCGTTCATCGGCTCGACGCCGCACCACCACGTCGAGGGCCTCGCGCGCCGCCACGGCCTTCGCATCAACGCCGAGAAAGCCGTCAAGACGCACCTGAAGAACTTTCTCGCGCGCATCGCCGATGCCGGGGACATTTCCTACCCCGGCGTGCACACGCTCATCGAAAACGTCGTGCAATACCCCGAATGGCGGCTCGGGCTCGCCACCGGCTCCGGCCGCACTCGCTCCGAAGCCACCATCGCCAAGGTCGCCATTGACGCCTCGCAGTTCTCCGCATGGGTCACCGGCGATGACGTCCAATTCGCCAAACCTGACCCGGAAATCTACCTGCGCGCTGCCTCGCGGCTTGGACTCTTCCCGCGCCAGTGCGTCGTCATCGAGGACTCCGTCGCCGGACTCGCCTCCGCCAAGGCCGCTTCGATGCACTGCATCGCCGTCACCAACACCTTTCCCGGCGAGGCCCTCCGAGCCGCCGATCGCATCGTCGATTCCCTCGAAAACGTCACCGTCACCCTGCTCCACGACCTCATCGCCGGAAGCTAAACCGCTAGATTAGACTAAACGGATCCGAGGCGAGCTCCCGGATAATCACCACGAGACTTGTACGCATGGCGGCCCCGATCGATATCGTCAATCTCGGCCCGGCTATTCCATACCGCGCCGGTCTCGAAGCACAGCGCGCGCGGCGCGACGCCGTCGAGGCCGGCCGCGCCGCCGAAGCCGTCCTCCTGCTCGAGCACGCGCCCGTCTTCACACTCGGACGCAACGCAAGCGAATCCAACCTCCTGCGCTCGCGGGACGCGCTCGCGCGACTCGGTATCGACGTCGTCGAGGTCGATCGCGGCGGCGACGTGACCTACCACGGCCCCGGCCAACTCGTCGCGTACCCCATCCTCCACCTCGACCACCGCGGCCTCGGCATTCGGCAATATCTGCGCCTCCTCGAACAGGCCATCATCGACGCGCTCGCGGAATTCGGCCTCGCCGGCGAACGCATGGACGGTTTCACCGGCGTCTGGGTGAACGGAGCGAAGGTCGCCGCAATCGGCATCGCGGTCCATCGCGGCGTCGCGTATCACGGCATCGCGATCAACGTTGACCCGGACATGGCTCACTGGGCGCTGATCGTCCCCTGCGGCATTCCGGACAAGCCGGTCACGTCGCTAGCAATGCTGCTCGGCGCGCCGCCGCCGATGCGCGAGGTCGAAGCCGCCTTCGTGGGCGCGCTCACGCGGCGGCTGGACACGGAGTCGGCCGTCCCCGCTCAGTAGGCGTAGCCGCCGTCCTCCGCCGCGCGGAACACCATCAGGTAGGCAATCAGAAGCGCGACCGCGGCCGGCGCGGCCACGACGCCCGCGCGCACCAGCACGCCCTTCCACGGCCGCTGATACAGCACGCGGCGCTCCTCGCCCCACCAAAGCGCGAACGGCGCGAGATACAGCACCGCCGTGCTGTACACCGGCAGTTCCGCGTGGAAGTACCCGCGCGCGACGAGGCCGCAGTACAGCGGCGCGAACACCGCCATCGCGCCGCCCGAGAGCGTCAGCCCCGGTGCCCACCACGCGAGCACCAGCGCCGCGCCGAACGCCGCCGCCAGTCCGCCTGCAAGCTGTCCGAAAAACGCCGAGCCCGCCGCCGCAAATGTCGCCCCGGCGATCGCGCACAGGGCCCACAGGCTCAGCGGCAGCGACGCGCCCGCGCGGCGCGACGCGAGCGTCTCCAGCGACTGCCATTGCGCCGCGACGGCCGCCGTCAGCCCGCCAAGCCACAGCCAGCGTTCCGCGCCGTCCCAGTTGTACTCGATCTGGCTGCGCAACAGCAGCGCGAGCATTCCGCCCGATACCGCGACGCGCATCGGCACGGCCACGAACCACTTCCCGCCCCACCAGCGCTGCGCTACGCCCATCGCGCCGAGCGCGACCACCGACCACGCCTGCCAGTCGTCCGCGCGCTCGGGCGGCATGCCCGGCCATGATTTCAGCAGCACGTACGTCGCGAAGTAGGCGCCGGCAAAACCGATCGCGCCGCCCCAGTGGCCCGCGGTGAATCGCCCCGCGCGCATCCACAGGCCCCAGGACACGAACAGCGCTGCGCCCATGATCCCCGCGGGAACGAGAATCGGCGCCAGAATCGGCGGCATGTCAGCGCGCCGGCGCGGTCAGTTCTTGATCCCTTCCACGCTGAACGTTACCGCGACGTCTTTCCCCAGTCCGCCGCCGCCGTCCACGACGCCGTACGTCATGCCGAATTCCGACCGATCGATCGTGAACACGGTGTGGAACCCGGTCAGGTCCTGCCCGCGCTGGTTCTTCCCGTTGCCCACGTGTTCCACCTGCACCGTGATCGACTTCGTCTTGCCATTGATCGTCAGGTCGCCCGTCACGTCGAACGTGTTGTCGCCCGTCTTCTTCCACGCCGTGCTCGCAAACGTCATCTCCGGGAACTCCTTCGCGTTGAAGAAGTCCGGGCTCTTGAGGTGCCGGTCCCGCATCTCGTTGAACGTGTTCACGCTCTCGGTCTTGATCGCCACCTTGACCGTGCTCGCTTCGGGTTTCGCCGGGTCAAACGAGATCGAACCGCTGATCCCCGGGAACTGCCCGTACGAATAGCTCGCCCCGAGATGCTTCACCTTGAACAGCGCGGCCGAGTGCACCGCGTCGATCGTATAGTCCGCGCCCAGCGCCGTCCCGCACGCCAGCCCCCACACCGCCAACGCCGCACCCAATACTCGAAAACGCATGGCCTGACCCTCCTCGGATGGTTTCACTATGGCCGTAAAACAGCCCCGCGGGCAAGAAAATTTCGTCCCGCACCCGGCGATTTATCGCCGGCCAAACCGCTTCAACTCGGCGCAGTCGTCCACGAGCAGCTCGTCCAGCTTCGCCTCGATCGCCGAATTATCCTCCGAGCGATACGCCGCGAGGTTTCCCTCGAAGTCGGACAGCGAATTCAGGAAGAAACGCAACGCGTCCGCGTCGGGCCTCGGCGCATTGAGGCCGTATCCGAGTTCCTGCAACAGGTAACCGTTCAGTTGCTGCTCGAACTGGCCCTTCATCGGCAGCGTCATGTACGGCTTGCGGTAATACAGCCCCTCCGTCAACGTCGTAAACCCCGCCGTCGCAACGATCGCCTTGCTCGACGCCATGTCGCGCAGAAATCCCTCGCGGCTGAACTTCCGGTACGTGATGTTGCCCTCGGTGTCGTCGCGGTCGTACCCGTACAGGATGAAATGTTCGCGCGTCTCCCCGCGCAACAACTCGACGAAACTGTCGAAGCCGAAACTCAGGTAGACGTGCACGTGTTCACCCCGGCCCGGCGCGATCGCGCGCACGTCCTCGCGCAGGATCGGCGGGAACAAAAACGTGTGGTCGTTCTTCACGCCCGCGAAGTAAAACGTCGTCACCAGCGACACCGTCGGCCGCGGCACCAGCAGCCGGATCACGAGTTCCGTCATGCGCCGGTCCCGGTCCAGCCCGGGCGGGCACGGCGACTCCATGTAGCGCATGCGGTGCTGGTTGTCGAGCGAGATCAGCGGCACGCCGCGCATCCACGCCAGGTACGCCGTCATCGGCTCGAAATCCGTGATCACGGCGTCCGGCCGGAACTCGATGAAGAGTTTCCGGCGCAATTCCCGCGCGCGCCGCAGCATCTGCGGCGATTTCGCGACGTTCTCGATCACCGTCCGCGGCACGGACACGCGGTTGTCGTCGTTCGCAATGTGCAGGCCGATTGTCTCGAACACGTCGAACCGGTCGCGCAGGTTCTTCAGCCCGCGGTCGTAGCTCACCATCCGCACGTCGTGGCCGCGCGATTCGAGGTGCAGCCCCATCGCGTGCGCGCGCGACGAATGCCCGGAACCCTCCCCCGATACGCCGTAGACGATGCGCGCCATACCGCGTCAGCCGCCCGCGAGCAGCAGCGCCCCCACGAGCACCACGTCCTCGCCCAGCGCCGCCGGCACAATCTCGTACCAGCCGCGGTACGGTTCGAACACATAGTCGTTCACGTAGCGTCGCAACGGATCGAGCAACACCTCGCCCAGCAGGCTCACGCCGCCGCCCAGTGCGAACCGTTCCGGATGCACCAGCGTGACCGCGTTCGCCATCGCGCGCGCGAGCCGCTCCGCCACGATGTCGATCAGCCGCTGTGCTTCGGCGTCGCCCTGCTGCGCTGCGTCTCCCAGCATGCCGCACGTGAGTTTCGACGCGTCGCCGCCGCACGCCGCGTACAATGGCGTGCCCGGCTTCGGCGGCTGCGCCCGGATCGCGCGCTCGATCGCCCAGCCGCTGCACAGGTCCTCGAGTTTCGTCTGTCGAAGCGCGCCGCCCGCGATTTCGCTAATCCGCGTGTGGCCCATCTCCCACGCGCCCAGCCCCTGGCCGTCGTGCAGCCTCCCGTCCAGCACGAGCGCCCCGCCGATGCCGCTGCCGACGTTCATGTAACAGAACGTCCGCGTTCCTCGGCCCGATCCGCACCGGTACTCCGCCCAGCCGGCCGCGTTCGAGTCGTTGATCACGGCCGCGGGCAGCTTCGTCTCGCCCGCGAACCAGTCGCGCAGCGGAAAATCGTCCCACCCGCTCACCTGGTGCGATTTCACCGTCGTGCCGCGCGGCGTGTCGATCGGCCCGCCAAACCCGACGCCCACGCCCTCAACACGCCCGCCGTGCTTCCCCGCTTCCGCGATCAACTCGCGCATCGGTCCGGGAAACCACGCGAGAATGCCCTTCGCGTCCGCGCCCGCCGGCGCACTCCCGCGCCGTCGCGCCAGGATGGTCCCGTCGCGCCGGCCCAGCGCCGCCTGCAGCTTCGTGCCGCCGATCTCGACGCCAAGGACCAGCCCGCTCATCGGCCGCCGGACTCGATCACGACGTTCTCGTCAAACGTCGCGAGGTAAATCGTCGAGCGTTCGTGGGCCGTGTACAGCACGTGGATCCGGCCGTCGCGCGACTGTAACGCGACCGGATACGCGAAGTCGTAGTCCCCTTCGGCAAGATTGACGCGGTACGGATACGTCGCGTCGTTGTCGGTCGAGATCGCCACAGACAACGGGTCGCGCGACGTCATGCTGTCGTTGTACACGAGCATTAGGTGCCCGTTCTGCAGCTTGATGAAGTCCGTCGCTGCGTTCGGATTCGGAAACGCCGAGTCTTTCCCCCGCTTCCACGTCCGGCCGCCGTCGCGCGACTCGCTCCGCACCAGCCAGCCGTCGGTCACCGGACCGTATCCGCCGCCGCGCCGCGAGTAACTCACGAGGTAGTCGTCCGTAATCTGCACCGGCGACGGCTGCAAGTTGCCCTGTCGCGAGTAAATCTTGTTCGTCGGCGTCCAGACGTGCGTCTCGGGGTCATACCGCAGGAACAGCGAACTCGTGCGCCGCCCGACCACCTCACGGTCGTGTCCCTTCTCGTGGTACACGCCCAGCAGGTAATCCCCGTCGTTCAGCACGATCGGCCGCGACCGAACCATCATCCCCGGCTCGAACGCCAGTACGAACGAATCGCTCCACGTCTGCGCGTGGTCGCGCGAGATCTTCGCGTGAATGCGCGAGTCCGACCACGTGTCGCCGTAGCGCTGCACGTAGAATAGCCACACGACTTCGTCCGGCGCCTCCCACACGACGGGGTTGCCTTCGCCGAGGAACGGCGTGTCCGCAATCACGACGGGCGTCGTCCACGCGTCCCCGCCGGCCACCCTGCGCATGCCCCAGACTTTGCTCTCGTCCTCATATTCGCCGCCCCCGCCGTAGTACGAGACGTAAAAATCGCCGTTCGACAGTTCCATGAACGACGCCGGGTGCTTGTACGCGCCAGGGAACTCCGTCCCGATGACTTTTTCGACCTGGATTCCGGCGGGCACATCGCCAAAGACGGACACAGTGGCAGCGAGAACACAAAGGATTGGATTCATGCGCAGAGCATAGACGAAGCGCCGCGAACGCCGCTAGTTCGCCGATAAGTTCTTAGTTCGCCGCGCCGCCCAGTTCGTCGAGCGCCTGCTTCGTCCGCGGCTGGTCCGGCGCGAGCGTCAGCGATTGTGTGAACGCCTCGCGTGCTCGCTGCGTGTCGCCCGCCTGCGCCGACAACGACCCGAGCATGTTCCACGAGTACACGTCCGCCGGATCCAATCGCACGGCGCTCTCGACCGCAAGCAGCGACTCCTGCACGAACCCCAGGCGCACGCAAATCTTCGCCAGCGCCCGCTGCGACGCCGCCGTCTCCGGCACGATCACGCGATCGCGCCGGAATGCCATGTACGACCCGCGCAACGTTCGGTCCAGCAGCACCGCCTCGGCCGGCGTTGGCTGCGCGAACGAATCCACCAGCGCCGCCGATCGCTCCACGTCGCCCAGTTGCAGCGCCGCGCCCGCTATGCCGATCCGCGCGCGCGGTTGTTGCGCGTTCTCCGCGAGTGACGCCTCGTAGTGAGGCGCGGCGTCCTCCGGCAAGCCCAGCGCCAGGAACACATCACCTCGCACCGCCTCGATGTCCGCCCGCGGCACCGGCGCCGCTGCGCCCGTGCTGGCCGCCTCGGCCTTCGCCAGCGTCTCCATCACGAGGTCAAGATAGCGACCCCGCGCCTCGACGAAGTTCCGGGCCGCCTTGTACCACAGGTCCGGCCGCGCGCCGTCAATTTCCGCCGCGCGCGCATATGCCTCTCCCGCCAGGTCGGAGTCCTCGAGCCGCTCGGTCAACTCCGCGAATTCGATCAGCAGATCCACGTCGCGGCTACGGTCGGCCTTCGCCGCGAGGTACGCGTCCCGCGCGAGCCGCATGGATTCCTGCGCGTTCTCCGCCGTCCGGTTCGCCGCATCCGCCTGACCCTGCTGGAAAAGCTCCTGCGCCTCGCGCATCAGGTTGGTCGCGGCATCCGCATACCGCCGCGCCTCGGTCAGGCGGTCCGTGGCGGAGCACCCCGCGCAACACAGCGTCCCCGCAACGGCCAGACGCACCACGACACGGCGAAGGCTACACCGCATTGCGATACGCCGCCGATTCGTCGCCCGCTGTGTCCGGCGCGCCCCGGCCCGGAGCGGGCTCCGGCCAGAAGTGATCCTGAATCGCCTGCAACAGCGGACCAAATGTCTCGCGATCGAGCGCCGACACCGGCACGCCGTTGTATCTCCGCACGAGAGACTCCACGGTTTCCGGCGCGCACTTGTCCACCTTGTTGAGCACCACGACCGCAGGCTTCTGGCCCAGATCCAACTCGCCCAGCAGCCGCCGCACCTCGTTGTAGTGCTCGTCGATCTCCACGCTCGACGCATCCAGCACGTGTAACAACAGGGCGGACGGCTCGATCTCCTCGAACGTCGTCTTGAACGCTTCCATCAGTTCGGGCGGAAGTTTCCGGATGAATCCCACCGTGTCCGTCACAATCAGTTCGCGCTCCGACGGAAACCGCAACCGCCGCGATACGGGGTTCAATGTCGCGAAAAGCTCGTCCGCCGCCCGCACGTCGCTTCGCGTCAGCGCGTTCAGCAGTGTCGACTTTCCAGCATTCGTGTACCCAACAATCGACACCGCCGGCACGTCCTGCTCGGTCCGCTTCTTGCGCCGCAAACGCCGCC